>JAFPPJ010000257.1 GCA_017410745.1 Oscillospiraceae bacterium | reverse complement strand
GTCGGCTATCGCAGGGCGCACCGTCTTGTCGTTCTGTTCCCTGTTCGCACGGCAGGAGGAATTGTTGTAATCTATGTCCGCATCGGTATAGGGCTCTGCAGCCGTAATCTCGTAGCTGTCAGCCCCCGCAAGCTCGATAAGATATTCCGCTATCACTTTGGTATTTCCCGTGCGGGAGAAATATACGACTAATGTATCACTGTGCGGTTCATCGTCCTTACCGGTCGCCTTGCCGGTCTTATCGGCCGTCTTCTTTTCATCGGTCTTTTTCTGTGCATCAGGCTTCTGCTGTGATACCTGCGCCGATACAAGCTGTGTATTGCCCTGCGGCACATCAGCAGGCTGTGTATTGCTGCATGATGACAATACCGCCGCAGCCATGACCGATAGTATAAGCTTTATTATATTCATTTTACCCCTCCTCTGTGTTCTGTACACCATATCATATAGTCAAGCCTGTCAAGCACGGCCTGCTTCTCATGTATGGCATCGAGCAGCGAATTTCTTGTCCTGCGCAGTATCCTCAGCTTCTCCTCATCACCGCCGCAATGCGCAAGGGATGCAGCGTCGCAGTCTATGCCGGAGCGCATGAGCATATCGGAAAGCTCCTTATCCGATATTTCGGGTATGTTCACCTTCATTTGCTCACCTCCAAAAAAGAGTACAGATCTTAACACGACATTGATCTGCATTCATCGTCTGCTTAAATCATGATACGATCTAGCTGACGAAAAATAAATATGTCGTTTAATTCATCTGTACTCATTATAGCATATTATTTGCGATATGTAAAATGCTTATATTTAATACTTATGTATGCTCAGAATGTATACTTTTGATATACTCAAGGAATTTGCCCGCCGCTCCCGAATACGGGCTCAGCTTTTTCCATGCAAGCACGGATGTCATCGAGAGTTCCGGCGAAAGCGGACGGAACGCAAAGCGGGCAGGGTCGAACATATCCACCGCTCCCTCTATCGTAAGCACACAGGCGATGCCCCTTTCCGTCAGAGGCGCAGCATTGTTGATAAGATTGTGTGTGGCGACGATATCAAGCTCGGATACGGGATATCCCAGCCATCCTTCGATCTCGCCGCGAAGCGCTGTACGGCTCGTTACCACCAGGGGCAGTCCTTTCAGCTGTTCCCTTGTGACCGATGGTGCGGCAGAGAGCGGATGCCCTGCAGGCAGGAGCACTCCCCACTTTTCCCTGACCTTCATCCTGAGATAGTCGAATTTCTCCACATCCACAGGCTCGAGCAGGAATCCGAAATCGAGCAGGCCATGTTCGAGACGTTCCTTGATATTATCCGCATTTCCCGTGATGATCTCAAAGCTCACAAGAGGATAGCGTTCACGGAAATGCCCTATGAGCTCCGGCAATACCTTTGCGGCCATCAGCCCGCCGCTGCCTACGGATATGATGCCGCTTATCTCCTCCTGCTCGCGAAACTCGCTGTCTATCTTATGCATAAGGGTCACGACCTCTTCCGCACGCCTGCGCAGCATCACGCCCGAATCCGTCAGAGTAAGGCGCTTCCCCCTGATAAACAGTGTGGTATTCAGTTCATCCTCAAGCTCCTTCATCTGCCTGCTCAGTGTTGGCTGAGTGACATGGAGCACCTCGGCAGCACGCGATATATTCTCCTCGCGCACCACCGCAAGGAAATATTCCAGTAAGCGCAGTTCCATATGAGCCCTCTCCGTTATTCATCATCGTCATAAAGGCCGTTGTTGAGTATCTCGTTATATTTCATATTAGCTTCAAGCGAGCGTTTCCTTTCCCGCCATCTGTCCGCATCGCTCTGTATGGAGAGCAGTTCATCCGCGATAAGCTCCATGCTCTGCGGCTTCACATTCCTGAGATAAGATGCCATCCGTGACATAGCCCTCGGACTGCCGAGCATCTTTGCCATTTCAGCGCCAAGCTGTGCGGGATATCCGAGAGCGGTCACCGCTGCGATAAGGTCATCGCGGCTCTTAGTCCATTCTGTTCTTGTATCCATATCCATCATCCATCAGCAGCCGAACAGCTTCGCCGTCTCTGCCATCCTGTCTGCTACAGCCACGCCGAACGGACATCTTGTCTCACATCCGCCGCATCCGATACACTCCGATGCCGTGTGCGCAAGCGACTTGTAGTGCTCCCTCACGCTCTCCGGCACTGTGGCCTGTGCCGCCGCAAGATCGTAGAACTTATTCACCATAGCGATGTCTATATCCATAGGACATGGCTTGCAGTGCCCGCAGTAGGTACACTGACCGCTGTATGAATGCAGCGGTGCGGATGCTATCACAGAGGCATAGTCCTTCTCATCGTCCGATGCATCCTCATAGTAAACTGCAGCATCAATCTGCTCCTTCGTGTCATATCCGCAGAGCACCGATGATACGCCCGGGCGTGTCAGACAGTAGTGTATGAGCTGTGCGGGCGTGAAAACCACGCCGAAGGGCGACTGCTCCTTGTTGAACAGCCTGCCTCCGAAGAAGGGCTTCATTACCGTTATGCCCACATCCCGCTCCTCACACAGTCTGTAAAGCTCTGCCCTTTTCATGTCGATGCCCGAAAGTGCATTGTCATACCCAACGAAGAGATCGTCTATATCCTCCGTGGGCGGGCGCATATCGAATGCTGGATTGATGCTGAACATTATCATCTCGATGAAGCCCGTCTCCGCCGCGAGTTTTCCTATCTCGGGATTATGCGTACTGATGCCGATATGTCTTATTATACCCTTGTCATGCAGCTCCCGCACATACTCTATATATTCGCCGTTCATCGAATCGTTCCAGTCTTCGGGCGTGTCTATGTAGTGTATCATGCCGAGATCTATATAGTCCGTGTCAAGCCTGCGCAGCAGGTCTTCAAAGGCGGGACAGACATATTTCAGGTCACGGCTGCGCACATACTGACCGTTCTGATATGTAGAGCCGATATGTCCCTGTACATACCACTTGTCACGGTACGCCCTTATGGCTCTGCCTATAATATCCCTCGACTTAGGGTCGGACATCCAGCAGTCTATGATGTTTATGCCCTTCTCGTATGCATACTCTATAAGAGCCACAGACTCGCTCTCCTCGTGGCGTTCGAGCCACTCACCGCCGAATCCTATCTCACTTGCCATAAGCCCCGTTTTGCCAAGTCTTCTGTATCTCATATTTCCTCCGTATCAGCCGCATTGCAGGATGAGCCATATGTTATCGAAATTCCGTTCTCTCAGGTCGTCCTTCCTTATCCAGAAATAGATATGTCCGCCGTCACCGAACATCAGCTCATAGTCGCCGTCTTCCACCGTACCCATCTCGAACAGCATTATCCAGTCCTTTGCCTTCTCTGCTATGTCTGCCTTTTCGCTCTCGGACAGCGCCTTATAGCTCTTGCCGTCACCCATGTAGACGCCCCTTGAAACAGCTTCACATTCTTCCTCCATGGGATTCTGTATCACATCGGGGTAGCCCAGCAGCTTGGTGCGGTCGCCGTAATCATCACAGCCGCAGCCTATCTCCTCGGCACATTCGTTATAGTCGTCCCAGTCGGTATCATCGTCAAAAGAACTTATATCCGGGATGCTGATGTGCTTCTCAAATGTCATCGCAAGCTCCGGCAGACGGCTGTATTCCTCCAGCCCATCGGGTAGCTCCGCCGCAGTGAGCACCGTCTCATCCGGGAAATAGTAGACCCTTGCGGAGCCCTTGTCCTTCGGGTCAAAGCCCCATGTCATAGTCTCAAGCTCATAGAAGAAGCTGAGTATGCCGCTTTCGGGGAGCAGACCCTTTTCATCGAGCGGTGCCACATTCTTCATATTTATCTGACACAGGAATGCCAGCGGCCTGCTGACTGCCTCGGTCTCACCTAATGTCACGCCCTCATATTCGGGCCATACGAAGCCGTCGGGCACAGCGGGCCTGCCGCCTGTTTTGCTGCCCGTTGCAGAGACATTTTCCTTGTTGTATGCTATCCTTATCTCACTTCCTGCAGCTGCCATAAGCTTGTCAATAAGCTGCTTTCTTGCCTGATCGTCCATACAGTCCTCCTTGTTCATGCCTTATGCCCCATAGGGTATTATCATTATAACACAAGATCCGTGCATTTACAATAGTT
>JAFPPJ010000256.1 GCA_017410745.1 Oscillospiraceae bacterium | reverse complement strand
CGGGTACGCAGTGGAGCTGATATATGTCGATGTGGTCGGTCTTTAGCAGTCTGAGGCTCGTGTCAAGGTCGGCCTTTAGCTGCTCCGGGGCCTTGGCAGTGGTCTTGGTCGCGATGTATACCTTGTCGCGCATCCCCTCGAAGGCGAGTCCCACCTTCTCCTCGCTGTCGGTGTAGGCACGGGCGGTGTCAAAGAAGGTCATGCCGCCCTCATAGGCACGGCGCAGCAGCTTCACCGCATCCTCTGTGCTCACCCTCTGCACGGGGAGCGCACCAAATGCGTTCTGTGGAGTTTCTATACCTGTAGAGCCGAGACGTATCGTTCTCATGCCTTTCACTTCCTTCTCTTAGGTGCATCAAGCTCGCCTTCCATAGCCTGTACGAGCGAGCACAGGAATTCGCGGTCGTCGATATCCTCCACAAGGAGCATATCCTTCGCGCCCTCATAGGGCAATGACAAAGACGCATCGGGCATCATGGCCCTTGCGGACTTCACGGGCTTGACGAGCAGGCGGTCGTCGTATATCCCGCCGAATATTTTTCCGTTGTAATACAGTATATATTCTCCCATCATAGGGCGGACGGATATTCCGTCAAGAGGGGAGAGCTGTTCGAGCACATAGTCAAGATATTCCTTTTTTGATGCCATGGCTCCTCCTATTTCTTCTGCATCTTGCGGATGAACCGCCATATGTTGCGTATAACTATTATGCCCAGTGCGATGAGCATGATAAGGAACATGACGTATATCCCCAGCGATATTATACCCGTCGGGCTCTGCAGACGCTTAGCGGTCTCTGCGCTGTCCGAGTGGAACTCATATTCTGCGGTGGTGCCTCTGACGGTGAGCTTTCGCATATCCTCGTTGACAAGGGTGCTGACTGCGGTATCCGTGACGCCGAGCACCTCGCCCTTTGCGGATACATATGCCGCCCTGAACCGTCCGAACTTGCGGTATACTGCGGCGGCATCGCTGATATCGCCGTTTCCTGTGACGGTGATATGCTCCGACAGGAAGTTCCCGCTGCCGTCGGTATCCACAGTCACCGTCAGCCCTTTGAAATGGAGCGACAGGCTCATATATCCCTCTGTGTCATAGAGCGCGATTGGAGATGCAGGCGTGATATCGCCCTTTTTATCCGAGAAAAGGGGGACGCCCTCATCGTTGAATCCCGTGTAATGCTCGCTGTCCGGCGTCATCCTGCCGAGCAGGTCGATATATGCCGTGCCTGCGGGTGCCTTGCCGGCTTCAAAGTATATGTCTATACTGTCGGCATATACCCTCCGCCCCGCAATAAGCAGGAGCATGACGGCTGCCGTGATAAAAAACCTAAGTGTTCTCATGCTGATCCCATGTATCATCGTAGCTGACTCCGATTATGATATGCTTTACATCCTGCTGCATATGCATCACCTTTATCCTGACCCACGAAGCTCCGTTGTCCCTGTTGAGCCTGTAGTTCACGGTGAATGAGCTGTGCTCCTTTATGTCGCGCAGGATGCTGTCCTTACAGAACAGGTCAGAGAATCGCTTCCTGTCTTCGACGTATATGAGATTTATCGAATCCATTTTGCTCTTCTCAAAGAAATTCTGTCCGTGCTGCTCGAATGCGGAATCTTCTCCGTCCCCTGCCTCGGTATACTCTATGAAATCCTCCGTTTCAAGATCCACATAGAACAGCTTCAGGAAATTGGAAGCGAGGGCTCTTGCGATATTGGCATATATTATGCCGATATCGGTCTTTACGGCGGAAAGTATCGCGACTGCCACGGCGGTTATGCCGCTTTTGGGATTGACGGCTATCCTGCGCACGCATGAATGTACGGTGGTGTTGTTCGGCAGGCTCTCATCGGCGAATATGATGCCGTCTTCATGGCAGCTGCGCCTGAGCGACCTGACGAACGGCTTTGACCAGTACCCGGGATCGACCTGGAAGAAGTTTGCCTTATCGCTCACGGTGAAGTCAAAGCAGCGCATCATGAAGTCGCGGTAGGAACGGTTGCTCCTGGTGAAGCGCACACGTTCATCGTCTATCTCAAGGACAGCCAGCGGTATGACATCGAAGTAATTGCCTATATTGGCATGATCATCCTGTGTGATCGAGGACAGGTCGTGCAGGTTGATGCGGCCTACTGCCTCGTAGTATTGAGTTTCACACGGATCCTCTAAGCCTATCTGAGTGTCTGTCCTGTATTTCTCGAATATGACCTCTAATGGTATGGGCTTGCCGTAGAAGTAGCCCTGCTGTTTTGAGCAGCCCGTTTCCTGGAGGAACTGCATCTGCTCAGCGGTCTCAACGCCCTCACAGACAGTCTCCATCCCGAGGGAGGACGCCATCCTGAGAAGCTCCGTGAGTATTATGCTGCCCTTTTCGCCGTCGCCGAGCTTCTGCATGAAGCGCATATCGAATTTGAGCAGGTCGAAGTGTATGCTCTGCAGCGCATCAAGGGAGGAATATCCGCTGCCGAAATCATCCATCCATACAGCGAAACCCAGTTCCCTGAAACGATCCACCTGTGCCTTCATGAACTCGAAGTCCTGTCCTATGATGCTCTCGGTGATCTCGATACTGAGAAGGCTGCGGTCGACGCCCGCATCGTCTGTGCGGCGGCGTATCTCTTCTACTATGTCGCAGGTGTCAAAGTCTGAGCGTGAGAGATTGACCGACTGCGGTATGGGATGATATCCCGCATCACGCATTGCCTTTATCTTTTCGAGCACGCACTCCACCATATACAGGTCGAGCTTATATATCATGCGGTGATCTTCAAGTATGGGTATGAACTCGGCAGGGGAGAGCATTCCCTTTTCGGGGTCTATCCAGCGGGCAAGAGCCTCTTCATCGCATACCTTGCCGTTGACCGAGCGTATTATGGGCTGATAGTATGCCCGTATCCATTTTTCCGATATTGCCTTGTCGAGGGTCGATATGATGTACTGCTGCCTGTCCTCCATATCCTTCATGTTCATATCATAGTAGCTGAACCCCGATGAATACAGATTCTTCAGCGTGTCACAGGCAAACTTGGCACGGTCGCATGCCATACTTGCGGCGATGCCGTCGTACCAGTGCTGATATATACCCACATGCACCGAAAGGGTGCGGCCTTCATTTATCGTGCGGCATGCTTCAAAGAGAGACTCAAGGCGATATTCAAGCCCGTCGCCGTTCGTTATCACTGCGAAATGATCCTGACCCATGCGGCAGCAGTTCTCATTGCCGAAGTATACCGCAAGCTGCCTTGCAAGGCACTGCAGCAGCTTGTCGCCCTCTGCAAAGCCGTACTTGTGGTTGAAGTACTTCATGCCGCCGAGATCGAAGAACAGCATTGCGGGTATGCCGCCCTCTTTTTGTATCGCTGCCTTCTTTGACAGGGCAAGGTCGAAGAAGTATGTCATGGTCGGCAGCCCCGTGAGATGGTCATAATAGCTTGCCTTTATGAAGCTGTCGTCATCGAAGGCATCGCCGAAGAGCCGTGCTGTCTTGTACTTGTTCCCGTCGTCCTCGGAGTATACGCCCTCATCCGTATACCACACATACGCCAGCCTTTCACCGGTGTCGGTGATGACGTGCTCGCCCTTTGCGTGGATTATGCGGTATATCTCGTCTGAGCAGCGTGAGCGGTATATCACGTCATAGACTTCATTTTCCGTGGCAAAGCGGAAGGCAGCATCAGCGATGCGCGAGCTGTCATCCGGATGGGTATACCGGTACATGTTGTTGTCCATGTCGTGATATGCCTCATCGCGGCATTCATATCCAAAGAGCTCACAGAAGCCTGCGGAAAGTGCAAGTGTCACTACACGCCTGTCGATAAACTGATATACTGCGAACGGGACTTTTGAGCGCTCCATTATTCTGAGTTCTGTGTCATCAAAGCAGTATCTGTCCATAATATCACCTTTGCAGAGATCCCCGTCTGCGGCAGCGGATGCAGAGAGCATCGCCGTGTATGCCCGGACAGGGTGAAATGTCTGTATGAGATATCGGAGTTCCCCATGATCTGACGGTATCTCCGTATCCATCATCCGCATAAAGCATGCTCGCGGGTCGGACGAGGGATATCCGGAATTATCGGTTACTATTTACAACTATACCACAAATGCTTATTATTTTCAAGTAATTTGCATAAATAAAAATAAAAAAATACCCATGAATTTTATACGGATGTCTACTTGTGAATTATAATTGTATAAAATATACAAAAAATGAACGTACGATTGTCCGAAATATAGAAGATGCGGAATAGCAGAAAAAATATTGCAATGACCCTTGACAAAGCGCATGGAATAGTGTATAATGAAATCACAATAAAAGGCAAAGCACGGGAAACCGTGTGACGCAAAGCTATAGGGCCTGATAATGGCAGCCAGTTGCAGTTATATTAGGATATACTTGTATAGGTATATCTTCTGTTGGCTTATTATCCGCTTCCGGCTTTGCGCCGGGAGCGGTTTTTTAGTACCTCCCGGGCGACTGATATGGCAGGAATAAAAATTTATATAGCGATGTACAGTGGTACATGAAAGGAAGGAAGAATTATGAATGAAATCCGCGTACTTGATCTTGAGGTGCTTTTCGACAAGTATGGTGAGATCGACTGGGAGTCCATGATCGACACCATAGATCAGCAGATGCTGGCAGACCCGTTTGAGTGGTCAAAGACCGATGAAGGGCTTTATATAGGCCGCTGGTCATAAGCCGGCTGATATCATCGGAGGCAGCGCTATGGATAAATACACTACTGAGCTGAGTGCCAGATATATGACCGATATAGACGATATCGAACCCGACTATCCCGAGGAAATGTCGGACGGTCTTGACAGAACGGTCATTATACAGCGTATCCTCGGATATGACGACACAGATATCATGATAGACCCGGACAGTGCTCACGGTCTTTGCGGCACGCAGATGAGACCGGATGCAGCCTATCAATATCCCCTGTCTGTCGGCACATCACGGTGACACGGCATGACACGGACAGCGGAGGCATATAATGAATATGGATAAATACATGAACGAACTCGGGCTCGATGAGCTTGAGGACGTATCCGGCGGTATGTTCATTTCCCCCTTGTTTATAGAAAATGAATATGCCGCGCATATGAAAGATCTGCTTTCCGGCAGACCCGATGAACATACCGATCATCGGAGCAGATCGGCATCAATAGCAGAGTTCTTCAACCTCGATATGGTCTGCTGATAAACAACACCCCCTCCCCCTTTATATATCCCCCCTTTATTTCCCCAACTGTATACTTACAGAAGCACGGGAGCCATGTCATATGATGTGGCTCCCGTGCTTCGTTTATATGCATATATCCTTTATCAGTCCGATCACATCCGGACATTCATCGTAGACGCCGTGCGCCTGACCTGCAAATATCCGCAGTGTGCCGCCCGTCAGCCGTGCGATCTCCTCCGAGAGGGCGGGGGCGAATATCCTGTCCTCGCTGCCCGCTATGACAAGCACGGGGCATTTCACCGATGGGAGGCGGTCTCTTGCATCAAAGCCCCTTGTGCCTCCTGCGATCACTATGAACCGCTCAAGATCATCCTCTGTTACGGCAGCGGCGAATGCGGTGAAGGCATCGCGGTACATCTCGCAGTAGCTATTTGTATAGACACTCTCTGCGAAGGCCTGTGTCAGCCCCGCGATATCCTTATGTGCGGCGCGCTCCGTCCATATATCTATGGCAGAGGCGGAGCCCTCATCGAGGTATGGTGCGGTGGAACAGAGTATGAGCCTGTCAACGAGGTCGGGACGGTCGGCGGCAATAAGCTCCGCTATCATGCCGCCCTGCGATACGCCGTATACTATGGCGTGCTGCAGGGACAGATGCTCCATGACTGCGGCGGTATCATCAGCCATATCGCTGATGCTGTACTTATCCGGCAGCTCCTTGCGGCGGTCTATGACGTACATATCAAAGTGCTCGGCAAGGGCTGCATACTGCGCCGCTATGAGCTCGGCAGAGCCCATCACGCTTTTTATCGCAACTCCCGGCAGGATCACAAAGGGCTTCCCATTTTCATTGCCGAAGCGGAAATACTGCATTGATACATTATTCGTTCTTGCGGTCTCTATATTCATACGGTTATTCTCCCTTGCGGGTCGGCAGTGCCGACAGCCAATTCGTTGAACATTGCCTGCCGTTCCTTTATTTTGCGGCTCGGTAACGCTTATGCCTGCCTAAAATATTTTCATCTAAAGTCGGGCAAGCCCGCAGCCAATTCGTTGATGTTTGCGGCTCGGTAATGTATGTATGATGATATTTTACACGAAAATATGCTTTCTGTCAATAGCGTATATCTATGCTGCCGCCTGTCTCACCTATGAATACGATGAAGCCGTCGGAGGGGAGCGGGATATAGGGCGGGATGTCCTGCAGGAAGGAGTTCCACACCATCTTGCCGAATCGGTCGTATACATATATGGAACTGTCCTCGGGGCGCTCTGCTGTTATGGAGGAGCCGCCGATGTCTGCGCCTATGCGGTACCACGATGCCTCGCCGCTCGTGAGCCTTATCCCGGTGATATCCCTTGTAAGCGTCGGCAGTCCCGATATATCCCGCAGATACTTTTCATCATCGCCCTGATATGCGCGGACAGCAGTGCCGTCCGCAAAGGTATAGTCAAAAAAGCGCACATCATGCATATCTCTGTTTCTTGATGAGGGGATGGTAGTGAAAGTGCGCGCGGTGTCCTCATCGACTATCTTTTCCACGATACCGCCCTTTGTCTCGCTTATCACATATCCGGGGAAGCTCTCATCCGTTATCACACGCCCGAATGGATTCTCATAATTCTGTGACGACCATTTCTCATTGAACAGCACGAATTTAGTCTCTGCGGCCTCGTCCCAGCTTCTCTGAGCGGCCTCCGACACATTATTCTCACTCAGCTTCTCGCCTGCATACAGGCTGTTCCATGTATTTCCGAACCCCGGGTATACGACGGTATCTTCCGCCTTGATATACGTTTTTCCGTCCTTCTCATCGAAGCGGACTATCTCGCGGTCGGCGGTCATTTTGCCGCTGTCGGTGACCTTGACGAAGGTGCCCTCTGCGGTGGGGCGGTATCTGTCCGGCTCAGACCTGTCCTGCCCGAGCTCCTGTCTGTACATCATGGTATCGTCAAAGCTGATGCGGTATATTCCCATGCCAAGCGCTGCATTTATCACATACAGCCCCTCGTGCCGCTTCTGCTCTGCGGGCACTGTATCGAGCATATCCGGCTCGGGAGCGGCTGTGTCTGCCACCTCTATGCCGCGTTCCTCGAGCACTGCATCCATGAGCGCCTGTGCTGCGAGCATCGGGAAGTTGCTGGTCACGTCCCCCGCAGTGAGCACCGCGGTGCTTATCTGCTCATCGGGAGCTACCAGCAGGAAGGAATGCATATACGGTTCATCGCCGCCCTTGCCCACTACGTTCACGCCGGCGTCCTCATACTTCGGATAGCTCACAAAGTCCCAGCCCAGGCCGTAATTCTCCTGATCCGGATCGTCTGTCCAGCGCTTTCGCATCTCCTCCTTTGCACCCTCCGACAGCAGTACATCATTTCCCGTGAAGAAGGCGGCGCCGAAGTTTGCCACATCCCGTGCGGTTGAATATATGCCGCCTGTGCCCAGTGCCATTTCATAGGGGTATGCGGTGCGGTTCCTGCCGATGCTGTACAGCGGCACCTGCATAGCCTCCATATCGCTGCCGCACAGGCTCCATCCCGTGCATGTATGCTCTGCGCCCACCTTTGCGGCGATGTTCTGTCTGATATAGTCGGTATAGCTCATGCCGCTCGCACTCTCCACCACAAGCTCTGCCAGCATAAAGCCCATGTTTGAATATGATGCATATTCTCCGGGAGCGCCCTTGAAACGCTGGGCGTTCGCCCATGACAGCACATTGTCGTGGATATATGTGTCTGTATCGCCGAAGAGATAGTCATTTGCGCCGTTGCCGTTGGTCATTCCGAGGGTATGGTTGAGCAGCATCCGAACGGTGATGTCCTTGTACCGCTCATCCTCCATCTTAAAGTCGGGGAGATATTTGGTGATGCTGTCGTCAAGGGACAGCTTTCCTTCGTCCGCAAGCTGCATTATTGCGGCGGTGGTGTATACCTTGCTAACCGATGCGATGCAGTATATCCTGTCCTCATCGGAAGCCGCCTGTGCTGCGGCGGATATGTCTGCTTCGGAGGGTTCTGCGGATACAGGGGCGATGAGCGGTATCATGCAAAGGGCTGCAAGTGCAGATAATATTCGTTTCTTCATAGTAACTCCCATCATTCGGTCATGAGCTCCGTTACGGAGACCTTTCTGATATTTCCCGCACCGATATAGGTGAATATGTATGTGAATACCACTATGGCGATGCTCACGCCTATGGTGAGGGCGTAGTTCTGCTTCACGGTGCTTGCGAATATGAGTATCCAGAAATACTTGTTGATGATCACGGATACCACAGCGGCAATTATCGTTGATATGAACGCCGCGGGCAGTGTGCGCAGCGCTGTCTGTATCATGAGATCCTTAGAGGTGTAGCCCAGGCTCTTCATTATGCCGAGCTCCTTTTGCTGACGCTTTACGTTGGAGGATGTGATGATGCCGAGTATCAACGCTACCACCGCTGCGATGAAGAACATGGCGCCGAATGCAAATGCTCTTGTGATGCCCGCTATGGGGTCTGCCTGGGACTTTACCATATCCTTCATGGAGGACAGCTCCTTTATGATAAAGCGGGTGCTGTTGCCCTTTATGATGGTATCTCCTATCCTTATGGCATAATCTGCATCGGTGACGCCGTACTGTGTGATGAGCTTTGCCATAGTCTCATCTGCCCGGCGGCGGATGCGCTCCTCTAAGTCACCCTCACTGCCTCCTGCGGACATGGAGTCCTGCACATTTGCGCCATAAAGCTCTGTCAGCTTCTCCTCAAATGCTTCGCGGGTATAGCCGTCACTCAGATATACATCTATGGTGCGGGGGCGGGCCGTGGGCATGATGCGCCTGTATCCGTCGGTGGTAATGTACAGCACACT
>JAFPPJ010000255.1 GCA_017410745.1 Oscillospiraceae bacterium | reverse complement strand
TACCTGATGTTACATTTAGCAATATTGTACTATAAAAAGGAACTGCATAACTGCAGTTCCGAAAAAAGCATTCTTTTTACGGCTTTATCTGCGCTTTGCCAGAGCCATCACTCTCAGATAGCTCAGCCCTGCCAGAAGTGCAGCAATAAATATAAGCATCATAGTCAGAAGTCTGTGATCCATTTTTAAACCGAGAATAACGACCAGAACTGTCAGCCCCATAACCACGAACATATTAGGCAGTATGTAAATTGCGACTGCCGCGCCCTGTTTGATCACTTCTATCTCGTTTTCCCAGTCAAGCCGCATATGCTTTACTCCGCACACACATCCCCATGCTGTGGAGAACGCGCACAATGCAAGACCAAGTATCAAATAAAGCAGCATATCGGCTGCAGGAACTCCCGCGGACATGCATATACATAAAGTGGAAAATGCCATTGCAGGCACAGTCAGATACATGTTGAACAGCATCTTCCCCTGATACACAGTTTTCCTTTCTACAGGGAGACTCTGCAGGATCCAGTATTTTTTCCCTTCAAGCGACGGAGACATCGCTGTTGTTGCGGCCATCCCTATGAAGAAATAAATGATGAACGGTATCGCCGGCTGGAGAATGGCATGATCAAAAGGCGCATCCGAGGTAACGACACTCACTATCCTGTCAAACCCGATGATAAGTGTGACAAGTCCGAGCAGAATGGCCAGGATCTCTCCCATCGCTCCGTTCACCGTATATGCCGTAGACCCCATCAGCCTCTTATATTCTTTAAATGCAATGGAGCTGACCACGCTATGTCTCTTGAGCCCGGTCATTTTATACTTCTTTGAAGCGGCATGTGACTTCAGAGAAGAATTGATTCTCCTGTATGAATTCCCGACTATACAGAATATGACTGCAAACAGCAGCACACTTATCCCTATAAGCATCAGCACTGATGTTACGCTGCTCTCTGTGACTGCATCCGCAAACCACTTCGCAGGCAGATATACCCCCGCGGCATTGGATGTTATCTCAGATGTCTTATCGAGTGCCGCCTCTACTTTATTGTTTTTGAATACATCTTCTATTATGAATCGCAAGGAGAAGCAGAATATGACGAAAACCATCGTCAGTACCGTCTGTATGATATTTGTCTTTCGGAAGCCCGTACTGATCCTGGCTATCAGGAAACCCAGAAAAGATGCGATAAGCATCGGGATGCCCGGCAGAAAGAATGTGAGTACAATCCATATTGGATAAGCGAAAAACAGCGGATGCGCGTAATATCCATACCCGATCATCATCGCGAAAGAAATACTCAGATACCATGGCAGGTTTTTGATATACATATACAGGAACTTGCATCCCGCTACCGTCCTGGCCTCAAAAGGAAGCGACATAAGCATGTCATATTCTTTGAAGTTAAACAGGTATCCATTAGTCTTGAAAAATGTGAACAGGAACGCAAGCAGGCTGATTATGAGAGCGCACATTACGGGTGCCGCATCGATGATACCGGCTTTTCCATACCCGATGCACATAACGATGCAGTATACCATGATCATCGCATATAAGAGAGAAGCTCCAATAAGCCCGCCGACTATCTTTCCGCGCT
>JAFPPJ010000254.1 GCA_017410745.1 Oscillospiraceae bacterium | reverse complement strand
TGCCGCACGGATTATGCCTTTGTCATCGAGCACCGACGTATCACGCCCGACTATCATGGATACGGCTTTGCGTGCACCTTCGGTATCTCCCTTTGCCGCTGCATCGTATACCTTCATGCTTTCATCCCGCAGGCAGCGTGCCGCGAGCATATAGCAGACTATGACCGTCTCCGCGATGATGCCGACGGCAATATGCACACGATAGCATATCATCAGCACTATGACCGTGACTGCCGTGGTTATGAGCGGCACTGCGGCTGCCAGCACAGCACCGCTCTTTTTCAGATCCTTCGCCTTTCTCGCCTGCTTCTCCGCAAAGGCGATGAGGCTGCCTACCGCCCTTATGGGATGCGGTATATTATACGGGTCTCCGACAATAGCATCAAGCAGGAAGCCTGCCGCAAGAGCAATGAGTATGCTCATATCTCACCCGTGATGGTTATGACACCATCCTCATATGTGCAGCTGTATCCGCAGCCGTTGCCGCAGGCTAAGCTGAAATAATCCCTGTGCGGCACTGCGAAGCGGTCAAGCACAGCCATGATGTTCCCGCTGTGTACCACGAAGGATATATCATCATATCCCGACAGCTCGCCCATGATCCTCGTGAATGCGGTGCATATCCTGTCACGGTAAGCGGAGGGATCCTCCCCCTCAGGGAAGGGCAGAGTGCCGCCGCTGTCTATCCATCTCTGATAGTCCGCATCACCGTCGAGCTCCTGATAGTTCCTGCCCTCAAATCTGCCGAAATCGCACTCGGTAAGGCTGTCATCCGTTATGATCTTCTTGCCCGGGTATATTATCTCTGCGGTCTGCATACACCTTTTCATCGGGCTGCATACCACGATGTCACAGTCGGGATATACCTTCGCGATCCCTTTCTTTCCCTGCTCGGTCAGCGGCTCATCTGTGCGGCTTATGTATCTTTTTTCCGAATTTGCACGGGTCTCTCCGTGACGTATGAAATTTATCCTCATAGCTTCTCCTTTATTGTCTGTGGTATACCGCAAACGAGCCTTACCACCGTGTCTGCCCTCTCAGCGAGTATGCAGCCGACGATGCCTGTCTGTTCGCGCCATATGCGTTCTTCCCTGTCAAGCGGTATGATACCGCAGCCTATCTCATCCATGATGACTATATCCGCATCAAGCGCCCTTGCCGCCTCTGCAGGATCTATGCCTGCCTCTATCTGCCTGCGTATATGCAGATGATACTCCGCGATGCATGATATATGCTGCGGCAGAGCGCAAAATTTGCCTCCGTGTATGATATCCTCATCCCTTGCTCCGAGACTGCGGGCATACCGTATCTTGCCCTGATATGCTCCGCCCGTTATGAATATCATCCCATCACCTCACTATATGATCGTACAGCATCGCCGCCGCAAGACACAGTATCTCACACATCTGCAGTGCCCATCCGAGCACGTCGCCCGTGATGCCGCCGAACTCTTTTTTAGCCTTTCTCACGCATACAATGAATGCTGCCGCGGCGCAAACCGTACATACTATGCCCTTCACAGGATGGATGTACACCGATAAAGCAGCAGCGCACAGCAGGAAGAACACATCCATGCCTATGGTGATGTTCCTGTGCGCAGGCTTCACAAAGCTGTACAGCGCCCCCTCGGACTTTGCGCTTTTGCAGGTCATAGCAGATATGCCGCTTATAGACCTTGATAATACATATATCGCCGCGATCGAGAGTATATCCCTTATACCGAATATATACGCCTTTGCAAACAATGCAAACTCCGCCAGCAGATACACTCCTGCCCACATCACCGCAAACGAACCGATATGCGGGTCTGACAATATCGCCAGCTTCTTCTCCTTGTCCCCGAATGAGGACAGCGCATCCGTCACATCGCAGAAGCCGTCGAAATGTATGCCGCCGTTCACCGCAAGCGGGAGGATGACGGCACCTGCGGCAAATATCATATTCCCCATGCCGACTTCCGAGCATATGATATACCACAGATACAGCAGCGCACCCGTCACAGCACCTATCAGCGGGAAGAAGCCGAGGGAATACCTGCGGTTCTCCTCCTTCCATTCCACCTGCGGCACAGGTATGCGCGAGTACATCGCAAACGCCGATAAAAGTGATCTCAGCATATATTTCTCCTCTTCACGGGTATCGCTATCCCGTATACACATTCCGTCACATCGTCCGCCATCTCTGCAAGCTGTGAGTTCAGCCTGCCCATATTCTCTATGTACCGCATCGTCTCGGGCGCATAGTCAAGCCCATCCGCTCCCACCTGTGAGGTGACCACCACCAGATGCTCCGTATGTGCTTCAAGATGCCTGATACCGTGCATTATCCTGTCCACCGCATATTCATCCGCATCCTCGCGGAACATCTCATTTGCCAGCAGATTTGATATGCATTCGAGCAGTATCCCTCCGCAGTGTGGGATATCGAGTTCATGTATATCCGTGTATCTCTCTTGGGTCACAAAGCCCTTGCCCTCACGCATTTTCCTGTGCCTTTCTATGGCACGGCGGGCATCCTCGCCGTAGGGCTGCATCGTTGCAAGATATATCTTGCCGTCAACGCCCTCGAGCAGTCCCTCCGCATAACGTGAGCGCCCGCATTTAGAGCCGCCTGTAACAAGTGTCATCATGATCCGTATTCCTTGTATCGTTCAAGTTCGATATCCTCAAAGGTATGCGCTCTGTGATATACCGCCAGAGCCGCCCGCAGCATGGGTATCAGCATTACAGCGCCCGTGCCCTCGCCCAGGCGGAGTCCCGCGTCTATCACAGGCCTTAGCCCCATCATGCGGAGCAGCCCCTTTGAAGCAGGCTCATCAGAACAGTGACTTGCGAGCATATATCCCGCCGTCTCATGTCTTATTCCGTATGCCGCCGCTGCCGCCGCCGCTGATATGACGCCGTCTATCACCACGGGGATATGATATACCGCCCCGCCCAGGAACAGGCCTGTCATAGCTGCGATCTCAACCCCGCCGACCTTGCGCAGCACATCGAGCGCATCGCCTTTATCGGGAGCATTCACCTGTATGGCAGTACGCACCGCATCGACCTTGCGTGCATATCCCACATTGCTCAGCCCTGCGCCTCTGCCCGTCACCGATGCAGGATCGGCATCAAGGAACACCGATGCCATAGCCGCCGCCGCTGTCGTGTTGCCTATGCCCATCTCCCCGGATACGATGATATCCGTTTTTCCTCTTAGCTCCTTCACGATGTCCATGCCGAGCGTCACCGCATCTATGCACTGCTCATGTGTCATAGCAGGCCCCACAGTCATATTCTGCGTGCCGTATGCCGCTTTGCGGCATATAAGCCTGTCACAGCGCACATCCGTAGCTATGCCCGCATCCACTGCTATCACATCCGCACCGATGCTGTCAGCCATCACATTGATGTTAGACCGACCTTCCGCAATATCCACAGCGCACCTTGCGGTCACCGAGCTGTCACACTGTGTCACGCCGCACTGTGTCACGCCATGATCGCCGCACATCACTACCACGGTACATCTGTCGAGAGACACCTTTTCCGTGCCCTGTATACCCGCTGTGCGAGCTATCATATCCTCAAACGCACCGAGGCTGCCCAGCGGCTTTGCTATGCTGTTCCATCGCTCACGGGCGCGCATTGCCGCGTGAGCATCGGGTATCGTTATATCATTTATCCTGTTCATATCTCACCGCTGCATCTTTTTACAAATCTTTCCGCCATCCTTATATCGGACAGCAGGTTTATATGCGGGAATCCCGCATACGAGCGTTCACTTGTATGACAGCAGTGCCACTCCCTGCCGTCGGGCTTCACCGCATGAAATCCGCTGCCGCAGTCCGTGCTGTCATAGTAGTGGAAGCTGTGCGCCCTTATGGTATCACCCGCATCGCAGAGAAGACCGTCCTGCTCTGCTCTCATGGTGATATACCCGAAGCGCACGAGCCTGTCCGATGGATACGTCCTTGCGTGTATCACGCCCGCCATGGGGAATATCCCATCATTTTCCATCTCATCGTGCAGATACATGAACCCGCCGCACTCCGCGATATACGGTATCCCATCCTCTATCCGCTCCCTTACGGAACGAAGCATTGACTTGTTTTCCGAAAGCTGTGCCGCATAGAGCTCGGGATATCCTCCCATGAGCATGAGTCCGTCGCAGTCGGGCAGCCTTTCATCATGCAGAGGCGAGAAATATCTTATGGTGCAGCCCATTGCTTCGAGCAGCTCCATATTCTCCTCATACATGAAGCAGAACGCCTCATCTCGCGATACGGCTATCACAGGTGAAGCTATATGCTTTACCGTGACATCATCATATCGAATATCCTCCGCTTCAAGGGCGAGCAGCTCATCTATGAGTATTCCCTTCTCCGCTGCTTCCCCTATCTTTGCTAGCCTTTCGTGTATATCGGAGATATTCTCAGGCGTCATGAGGCCGAGCCGCCTGCTCTCTATCGCAGGGAGCGAAGGCGGGAGCGACCCGAAGAAGCCTGTGCCGTTTTCCTCGCAAAGCCTTTTCGCAAGCGGTATGAGCTTGTCGGGCAGACGGTCGAATATGAACCCTGCTATGCGGTTCGGCCTGTAATGCAGAAAGCCGTACATCACTGCCCCTATCGAATCGCTCATCCCGTGACAGTCTATGACTATCACCGCAGGTGTATGCGTTATCTCCGATACACGGTATGCCGAGCCCTCTCCGCCGTCATAGAAGCCCATCACGCCCTCTATCACCGCAGTACCGGTGCTTTTTGCCACAAGGCCGTTTAAAGTATCGGCGCTCAGCATGAAGCTGTCAAGGTTCCGGCATTTCACGCCGAACACCTGTCTGTGGAACATCGGGTCGATATAATCGGGCCCGCATTTGAATGCCGTCACCTCTCCGCGCTTTCTCAGCGCATGGAGTATGCCGCATACTGCGGTAGTCTTTCCGCACCCGCTGTGCGTGCCAGCTATGATAAATCTGTTCATCTTCTGCCCTTTATGAGATATACGGGTGTCAGCGGCTCGAACATCCGCAGCCCTGCTATATCTTTTGTGCGGTCGATATGGAGCTGTACCACATCACATCCGCGGTACTTGCCGAATGTGTCCACCGCCGCCGTGAGCGTATCCACCGTTGCGGCACTGACAAGTATATCCGCATCTTCTCTCACGCCGTAAATATATCCTATCGTATCTGCAAGCCTGCCGCCGCTGCCGCCTATGAATACCTTATCCGGGAGCGGTGAGCCCTCGCATATATCCGGACACTCTCCCGCCGCCGCTATGATATTGTCACATGAGAACCGCCTTGCATTCGCAAGAGTAGTCTCCACAGCAATTTCTCGCTTGTCATATGCGTATACCGCGCCCTTCGGGCACTTGTATGCCATCTGCACCGATACAGAGCCCGTGCCGCAGCCTATATCCCAGCATATATCGGTCTCGCGGATATTGAGCATATCGGCGGCAAGGCTGCGCACCTCCGCCTTGGTCATGGGGATATGCTCCGCGCGCCCGAACATATCATCCCGTATGAAGTGTATATCCGCATTTCTCTCATACATCGCGAGCATCACCGACAGACCATCTTCTTCTGTGCAGTCTGCCGCCGTGCCGCGCCATATCCTCTCGTTTTCGTATCCGAGCTCACTGCCGGCTATGACCTGTGCATCACGCATACCGTATTCCGAAAGATGCCTGCACAGTGCAGCGGGCGTATTCTTCCCGCCGAACAGATAGAACACCTTGCCCGTCATAAACAGTCTCAGTGCCGCCCCGCGCATATCCTGCGCACCGTGCAGCGAGAATACATCCGCATCGTCTGTGTTTATACCGGCAGCCGCCCCGAGATACGCCATAGATGATATACCGGGTATGAGCCTTGTTCTGTGTCCTGCATCGCACAGCCTTCCGTAAAGTGCCCTTGCCCCGCTGAAAAAGCTCGTGTCACCCGACATGAGCACCGCACATTCACTGCATCCCGAACCGTTTATGATATCCGCGATCCTTTCCGTGCTGTACTCCTTTATCACATCCCTGTCGGGGAATGCCCTGCTTATCCGTTCAGAGCCTATGAGCAGCTCCGCACGGTCTATGCACATCCTGCCCTCTGCGGTGAGCGTGCGTCCGCCCTCCATGCCGCAGCCCACGATATATACATCCATCAGTCAAGCTCCTTTGCGCACATCACTCATATCCTCTCAGAGTGACCATCATTCCGCCTATCTCCTTTGTAGCGCTGCACCCGATGAATACGGTGGTGCTCATATCCGCAGGGATATCACGCAGCCTGTCAAGGGTCATCACCTCATACGATTCATCCGGGCGCCCGATATTCTTCGCATACCCGCACACGGTCTCGGGCGGGAGATGCTCCGATAATATATCGACCGCATTCTTCAGATGCTCCGGTCTGCCCTTCGAGCAGGGGTTATACAGCACTATTGCCATATCTGCCTCCGCCGCACAGCGAAGCCGCTTCTCTATCTTCTCCCACGGTGTCAGCAGGTCAGACAGGCTTATCAGTGCATGATCGCAGGTGAGCGGCGAACCTAAAAGCGCACCCCCGCTGTATGCCGCACTCACTCCGGGTATGATGCGCACCTGCACCGACGGATGCCCGGGCGCCATTTCGAGCACGAGCGACGCCATCGCATAGACCTCCGCATCCCCGGAGCATATCAGTGCGGTATCCCTGTCCTCTGCAAGCATGAGCGACTCCATGCACCGCTGCCGCTCCTGCCTCATGCCCGAGCGTATGTACTCCTTGTCGGGATGATCTCCTGCGATAAGGTCTATGTATCTGCCATAGCCCGTCACGGTGCCGCATCTTTCCAGAGCATCGCGCCCGTCGGCAGTGAGTGTGCCGTGACCGTCGCCGATGCCGACCACATAAAGCGTCATATACATGTCCTCGCAAAATCTATGGTAATATCCTTTTCCGCTGCCGCAGCTGTCACGCCGTCAAGTGCGGTCTTCTTCACGATGAGCCTTCCGCCTGCACAGACAGCGCTCCTTTCGCATACATTGTCCGTACCCGTCACGCTTCTCACGAAGTCCGATGCAGAGAATTCGCCCTGTGCATCCATGAGCTCCTCTGCGGTAAATGTGATGAGCTCCGCGCCTATACTGCCGCAGTATCCGATGAGCCCTGCCTCATCCGCCTTGATGTCTATCGTTGCCACAGCCGATATCCGCTCCTCGGGAATATCTCCGAGTGCCGTGCGCACACAGGCGGCTATGCTCTCCGTCGGTGTACCTCTTCTGCAGCCCACTCCCACGATGATATTCTTCGGTATCAGGTGCAGAGTCACCGGGAAGGGCTTCACGCTGCGGTCTTCCGATACAGCAATGCCGTATTCCGCCTCGCCCCGCGTTATATCGTCCGGAATGTTCACGCAGGGAAAGCTGCTGTACAGCCCTATTCTTTTCCCTTCGAGCACCGCCGCAGCGATGCGCTTTGCCGTGTCCATATCATCTATTATCAGTCCGTTGGCCTTTGCCATGCTGTCGGGCGAGAAATGTCCTCCCGTATCGGTAGCGGTAGTTATGACTGCCTGTGCGCCTATATGCTCGGCTATGAGCCTTGCCGCCTGATTTGCACCGCCTATATGCCCTGACAGTATTGGTATCACAAATCGTCCGCAGTCGTCAATGACTATGACCGCAGGATCTGTCAGCTTCGACGATATGTGCGGAGCCGATGCCCGCACAGCTATGCCCGCCGCGCATATGAACACTATCACGTCACAGCGCATGAATATATCTGCGGTGATGTCCATGATATCATCATAGGCGGAAGCTCCCTCATCCGTGTGCCGCCTGTAGCAGAACCTGTCCGCATCAAACAGCGGCGCGAGCCGCTCGGACAGTGCCCGTCCACGCTCTGTCACGGATATGACCGCCGCCCTCATTTCCTGTACCCCGTGGAGAAGTCGGCGGCGTACAGCCTTGACAGCGTGCCGCCGTCAAGCGCCCTGCCTACGCATATCAGCGCGTGCCTGTCTATGCCGCTCTCTGCGAGCGTGCGGGCGATAGTGCCCGCTGTGCACCGCAGTACGCGTTCATCTTCCCATGTGGCACGGTATACTATCGCAGCAGGTGTATCCTCCGGGTAGTGTGTCAGCAGCCTGTCCTGCACCTTCTGCCCCATGCCTGCCGACAGGAATATCACCATCGTCGCCTTATGCTGAGCAAGCAGCGAGAGCTCCTCCCCGGACGGCACAGGCGTGCGCCCCTCGGCACGGGTGAGTATCACCGTCTGCGATACCTCGGGCAAGGTAAGCTCCGCTCTCAGTGCCGCCGCCGCACCGCAGAATGAGCTGACGCCGGGGCATATCTCATATTTTACCCCCATGGCATCGAGCCTGTCATACTGCTCACGCACAGCACCGTATATCGACGGGTCGCCAGTATGAAGCCTTACCACAGTCCTGCCCTCACCGTCATTGTCCGTCATCACGGATATGATCTCGTCAAGGGTCATGTATGCACTGTCGTATACGATGCAGTCCTTCTTTGCATATCCGAGCAGCGCAGGCGATACCAGCGAACCCGCATATACTATCACATCCGCGCGTTCAAGCAGCCGCATCCCTCTTACCGTGATAAGGTCAGCTGCTCCCGGCCCCGCTCCTATGAAATAGATCATGTCTCCCTCCGGAAATCCTTCAGCATATCCTCTGCAGCGCCCGTCTGTATCATAAGCTCATGACGGAACGAGAATACAAGCGAGCCCGTGACCGCACAGCCCTTCACACGTTCATCCATGCTGTGCTGTATCCTTCTGCCGAGCATATCCGCAACAGTGCCCGCCATGCCCTTCTCATGAAGTATATCGAACGCCGCATCCACCGTAACGCACCTGTCTATAGCCTCGAGCACGTCCCTGTCTGCTCCGCACAGTGCGGCACAGCAGATGAGCGTCTCCATTCGTCCGTCCGCATATGCGGAATGTGTGTTCATTATACCCGAGCCCAGCTTTACCAGCTTGCCTATGTGTCCTATCAGCAGTATCCGCTCGAAACCGAGCGATACGCCGATATCCAGCGCATCCCCGATGAAGTTGCTGCACATCACGCATTTCCCCGTGAGCCCCGGCAGATTTGCGCCGATGTACTGCTCGCTGTAATTCCCCACGGAAAGATACAGGTCGCTGTCCCCGGACTGCCGCCTTATATTCGCCTCCGCGCGTATCGTTTCGATTATCGCACTGTCGCTCATAGGCTCAACGATGCCCGTAGTGCCTATTATGGATATGCCTCCGACTATGCCCATGCGCGGATTGAAGGTCTTTTTAGCGGTCTCAGCGCCGGCAGGTGCATATATCGTCACATGCAGACCGCCTGTATAGCCGTATTTGTCGGACACCTCACCGACGGACTCGGTTATCATTTTCCTCGGCACGGTGTTTATGGCGTACTCGCCAACGCCCCTGTCAAGCCCCGGCATAGTCACCTTGCCTATGCCCTCACCGCCTGTTATGACAATGCCGCTGTCTGTGCGGCATACTCTTGCGTATATCGCGATCCCGTCGGTCACATCGGGGTCGTCCCCGCTGTCCTTTATCACGCAGCACTGCGCATATTCACTGTCAAACGCCGCATCCTTCACAGCAAGGGTGAGTGTCATCCCCTTGGGGAGCATCACATCCGTATGCGTGACCGTCTCACCGCCGAGCAGCATCTGTGCCGCAGCCTTCGCCGCCGCAGCAGCACAGGTACCCGTTGTATAGCCGCACCTGAGCAGCTTTGTGCCCTTGTATATATACATCAGTATTCTATCCCTTTGCGGGCCTTGATGCCCTTCCTGTAGGGATGCGCCTCATCCTCGAACCTCGTGATATAGTCCGCATCCATGAAAAGCGGCACGGCATCATGCCCCGTGACTATCACCTCTGCGCCGCATGAGAGCACCTCACGCACCAGTGATATATCCACCGTGCCAAGCCTTACCGCATCTCCCAGCTCATCGAGCACGATCAGGTCATATCCATGCATCACGCTGCGCAGTTCATCGTTGTGCCTGTCGGTCATGCGGGATATCTCTTCATCGCTCATGTCCCGCATGAAGCGTACCTCTCCCGCATCATACACATCAGCGCCCAGCTTTTTCAGCTGCGATACCTCGCCGCTGCTGCCGTTCTTGTGGAACTGTGCATATGCACATCTCATGCCGTGTCCGAGGGCACGCAGACAAGCGCCTGCAGCAGCGCTTGTCTTGCCCTTGCCTTTGCCGTAGCAGTAATGTATCATTTCTTCTGTCCGTTCCTGCCGTTTGGTCCGCTTTGTCCGCGCATCGTGAGAGATATGCGCTTTCTCTGCACATCCACATCAAGTACGCGAACCTTAACCACCTCGCCCACCTTGAGCACATCAAGAGGATGATTTATGCGCCTGTCGGCTATCTGGGATATATGTACTAGCCCGTCCTCATGTACGCCTATATCCACGAATGCGCCGAAATCGACTATATTGCGCACCGTGCCCACAAGCTCCATCCCGGGCTTGAGGTCGGTAAGCTCCATTATGTCACCGCTCCTCATGAGAGGAGGAGGGAGCTCGTCACGGGGATCGCGTCCGGGCTTTTCAAGCTCCTTTATCATGTCGGTAAGGGTAGGCACGCCGGTGCCTATCTTCTCGGCAGTATCCTTCTTGTTGAGCTTTTCGAGCACGTCCCTGAGCTTCTCGGTGTCGCCGAGATCATCCATAGTCAGGCCGCATATCCCGAGCAGCTTTCTTGCTGCTTCGTAGGATTCGGGATGTATGCCTGTATTGTCAAGTGGCTCCTTGCCGCCGGTGACACGCAGGAAGCCCGCGCACTGCTCGTATGCCTTGGCACCGAGCTTGCTAACCTTCAGGAGCTGCTTTCTGTCGGTGAACATGCCGTTCTCCTCGC
>JAFPPJ010000253.1 GCA_017410745.1 Oscillospiraceae bacterium | reverse complement strand
TCACCAATGCTCCGAGGATAGTACGACAGTCCCACTCAAATGCGCATCGGGTAACTCCGGGCTTTGCCTGAAAATACTTATCCCCGATTTTCCAATGCTCCGAGGATAGTATGCCTATTACCCTTCAAATGCACATCGGGTAACTGTCGGCTTTGCCGACTATTCGCGGATCTTTGCGCCGAGCTCGTCGAGCTTCTTGAGCGCCTTCTTCATAGCGGCATCAGCCTGCTCATCGGTGAGAGTTCCCTCGTGGGAGCGCATGGATATGGAGAATGCCACGGACTTCTTGCCCGCCTCTATCTGAGTGCCCTTGTATACGTCGAAGAGCTTTATTGTCTCAAGTATCTTGCCTATACCCTCAGCGATGGCCTTTTCAAGTGCGGCAACGGGTATCTCGTCATCGCATACCACAGCAAGGTCACGGGTAGTTGCGGGGAACTTGGGCAGGGGCTTGTAAGTCCTGTCCTTGTGAGCGGCGAACATCTCGGGGATGTTGAACTTAGCCGCATATGCCCTTGTGCCTATCTCGTATGCCTCAAGGGTCTCGGGATGGAGCTCACCGATTATGCCTATCTTCACGCCGTCTGCGGTGACAACAGCACATCTGCCGGGATGGAACGCACACGCCTCAGCGAAGGTATCGTCCTCGCCCTTGCAGGGGATGTACTCAACTCCGGATATGCCGCATACATCGAGCAGTCTCTCTGCCGCTCCCTTGATGAAGTAGAAGTCGGTATCCTTGCCGTATGCACCGAATATGATGCGTGCAGGCTCCTCGGGGAGCTCACCGCCGCAGGGAAGATACTCATTGCCTATCTCATACAGGAATGCGGATGCGTTGCGGTTGTTGTAGTTGCGTGCAAGCACCTCGCACATGGATGTGAGCAGCGTGGTGCGCATAACGGATGTGTCCTCGCCGAGAGGATTTGTGATATTGACGGTCTTTCTCAGCCTGCTGTCCCCGGGAAGACGAATCTTGTCGAAGGAGCTCGGAGAGATGAAGGAGAATGTGCATATCTCGTATGCACCGAGGGATACAGCCCCGCGGGAAAGACGGCGGGTGAACTTCTGCTCGGGTGTGAGCTCGCCTGCTGCCATGCCGCGTATGATGGTCTGGGGGATCTTGTTGTAGCCGTAGAGACGTGCTACCTCCTCCGCAATGTCGTTCTTGCAGCCGATGTCGCTCCTGTATGCGGGCGCATATGCAACGCCGTCCTTTACTTCGATGTCGAGGAGGGAGAGATAGCGGAGCATCTCGCTCTCGGGTATATCCGTGCCAAGGAATGTATTTATCCACTTTGCATCGAAGGGCGCTGTCCTCTGTACGGGCTCGCCGGCCTTGCAGTCGATGATGCCTGTGAGCACTTCACCGCAGGCGAGCTTCTCAACGAGCTCGCAGGCACGCTTGAGCGCAGTCTCGCACATTCTCGGGTCAAGTCCCTTCTCGAAGCGTGCGGACGCATCCGTCCTCATGCCGAGAGCCTTTGCAGTGGTGCGCACGCTTGCGCCGTCAAAGCAGGCAGACTCGAATACCACCGTCACGGTATCGTCCATGATGCCGCTGTATTCGCCGCCCATTACGCCTGCTACAGCTACGGGCTTTGCCGCATCTGCTATAACGAGCATCTCGGGAGTGAGCTCGCGCTCATTGCCGTCGAGAGTGGTAATCTTCTCGCCCTTCTCCGCGCTTCTTATCTTTATCGCATTGCCCTCGATGTAGCGTATGTCGAATGCGTGCATGGGATGACCGTATTCGAGCATTACATAGTTGGTGATGTCAACGAGGTTGTTGATGGGGCGCACGCCGCTTGCACGGAGCCTTTCCCTCATCCACAGGGGGGACGGGCCTATCTTTACATTCTTCACCACAGCCGCCATGTAGCGGGAGCAGAGCTGCTTGTTCACTATCTCAACGGAGAGCTCATCTGCCGCACTGCCGCCGATGCCCTTGAATGAAGGCTCGGGGAGATTGAGAGGGCGGTCGAAGGTGGCGTGTGTCTCACGGGCAAGTCCCGTAACTGCAAGGCAGTCGGGGCGGTTGGGCGTGATCTCGAATTCGATAGTCGTGTCATTGAGACCGATAGCCTCGCGTATATCCATACCGGGTACGAGCTTATTGCCCTCATCCTGAAGTATGAATATGCCGTCCTCTATTGCATAGGGGAAATCGTGCAGGGTAAGGCCGAGCTCGCCGAGGGAGCAGAGCATGCCGTTGGATACCTCGCCCCTGAGCTTGCCCTTCTTTATCTTAACGCCGCCGGGAAGAGTAGAGCCGTCAAGTGCGGCGGGCACCAGTGCGCCTATGCTCTCGGCAGTGATATTGGGAGCACCTGTAACTATCTGTATGGGCTCGCCCCTGCCCGCATCCACCTGTGTTATAACAAGGTGGTCGGAATTGGAATGGGGCTTTACATCGAGTATCTTAGCCACTACCACATTGGATATCTCTGCGCCCTCCTCGGTGTACTTCTCCACCTTAGAGCCGCTCATTGTGAGCCCTGCACAGAGTTCCTTCACCGGTATGTCCGATACATCTATATAGTCATTGAGCCATCTTAATGAAAGATCCATTATACAACCTCCATATATAAGAGTTTTATCATCATCTGCTATCTCACAGTATATACTTTCTCATCCGGAAGGAGCGCCGATATGTCCCGACCGCTCATCCTCATGGCGTTGAGCCGTTTCACTTCATCAGTGATGTCCGTAAGGGATACTATCCAGTCGTTTACATAGTCATGTACGGCTTTTCCTCTGAGACCTATCTGCACCGAGCGGTACGGCAGGTCTCTGCCGTCGATGTCCTTTTCGGGATCCCACTGTATGCGCACATCGGAAGCCTTTACCATATGCTGCCACTGTTCGCGTGAAATGCCCATGTCATCGCTGTACGAGGATATGACAGCGCTCTTTGCCGCACTGTCAAAGCCCGTGCGCTTTATGTCTATGGCAAGGATATGTTCCTGCCCTTCCTTTTCCGCCCAGCCCGAACGGTACATCATCCACAGGAATGACGGCTTTATCCATGTCATCCTTGTCATGCTGAAATGACTGCCGAATGTGCCGTTCTTCACGGCTTCCTCGGCTATCGTGCGGCTGTACGCCTGATATACGCGGATGGTGTCGTCGGTATATACTGCCCTTATCTCCTTTGCAGGATGCATCAGAACTGGCCGAGGAAACGCATATCGTTCTCGTAGAGCAGACGCATATCGTTTATGCC
The DNA here is from genome assembly GCA_017410745.1 of Oscillospiraceae bacterium. GTDB lineage: Bacteria > Bacillota > Clostridia > Oscillospirales > Ruminococcaceae > Huintestinicola. Next base: position 6,892 of record JAFPPJ010000253.1, on the reverse strand, counting down.
GTAGCGTCCCATAGTTATGCGCTCAAGTCCTATGCCGAACGCAAAGCCCGAATATACCTCGGGGTCGATGCCGCAGCCGCGGAGCACATCGGGATGCACCATGCCCGCACCGAGCAGCTCAACATAGCCCTCGTTCTTGCACATCGGGCAGCCCTTGCCGCCGCAGTTGAAGCACATCAGATCCACCTCTGCGGAGGGCTCTGTGTAGGGGAAATGATGGGGACGCAGACGTATCTGTGTGTCCTTGCCGTAGAGCTTCTTCATGAGGAGATCGAGCGTGCCGTAAAGGTCGGAGAGGGTGATGCCCTTGTCCACCACAAGGCCCTCTATCTGATGGAAGAGAGGGGAATGTGTAGCATCCACCGCATCCGAACGGTATACCCTGCCGGGGGATATTATGCGTATGGGGGGCTTGCGCTTCTCCATCGTGCGTATCTGCACGGAGGAGGTCTGTGTGCGCAGCACCACATTGTCGTTTATATAGAATGTATCCTGTGTATCTCTTGCAGGATGGGACTTGGGCATATTGAGCGCCTCGAAGCAGTAATGGTCGGTCTCCACCTCGGGGCCATCCACGATGTCAAAGCCCATGCCCAGGAATATCTCCTTTACCTCATCGAGCACCGCATTGAGGGGATGGGGTCTGCCTACGGGGATGTCCTTGCCGGGCAGTGTAACGTCTATCTTCTCGGATGCGAGCCTGAGAGCTGCTGCCTCGCTCCTGAGCTTCTCGCCGCGCTCCGCTATCTTCTGTTCTATCTGCTGTCTTACGCTGTTTGCGAGCTGACCAATAACAGGTCTCTCCTCAGCGGAAAGCCCGCCCATCTGCTTGAGTATCGCAGTAAGCTCGCCCTTCTTGCCGAGAAAGCGCACCCTGAGCTCCTCAAGAGACTTGACATCGGCGCTTTTCTCCAGCTCTGCCCTTGCATTTTCGAGTATGCTGTTGAGCTGTTCCTTCATAGTATCTCCTTCTTTCCGTATGATAACAAAAAAGTCTGTCCCGCCGGACAGACTGCACCTGCATCAACGCACCGTCAAAGCACACGAAAGGTGTAGTTATCCTGCCTGTAACGGGGCATCCGTCAGCTCCTACTCCATAAAGTTTGAGAACTGCCGCTCACGGGTGAAATTTCGGCTCATACTGTGCGACAGGATCTCACAGCCTACGGATCCTGCTCTCTGCATTCGCACACGGTGTACTGCTTACTTTGCCCGGTCAATGCGTTTGGGTGTACTATATCAGTATATACCTATCGGGAGGAATTTGCAAGCGGTTTAAAAAAAATTTACAATTATAAGATCGGTTCTGCATTTAGGGTGATACGCATTTGAGGGGAACTGGTGTTGTCGTCCCGGAGCATTGGTTTGTGAGGGATGTTTGAGCGGTAGGGTCAAATGCATCCCGAGGTAACCGTCGGCTTTGCCGACCTCAAAGGGGCGGAGGCGAGTTGGGCGGGCGGCCTTGTGCAAAAGCGATAAATATATTTACAATCATTTGTTTATTTGACAGATTTTACAAATATATGCCGTATTTAATATTACGTTAATATATATTTAACATTATTGACTATAGCCTTGTGCTATACTATAAATTAGCGTAAAGCCGGCATTTGCCAAAGTACATTCTAAAAGTGGTGATCCTATGCTTATTCTTGATCTTGTCATAGTCGATGATCTCATCAATACCAAGATAACTCCCGCTCTTACACCCGAGGATATGCCCGAAGGTATCAAAGCGGATATACGCATATACAACGGCGAGAAGCTGACAGGCCGCACAGACGGTGCCATGCTCGTCCTCACCGATAATATCTCCCTTGCCAGGGAGTGCGTGTCCCTCGAGAACACCTATACCGTGTATGTAGGCGAGGAATCGGATGCAGAGGATATATACGACAGGCTTACCGACCTTTGCGCTAAATGGAGCGGCAGGCATCTGCGCACACGCGTGATGAAGATAATTGGCTATATCTATATGACATATGAGAAGGTGTTCCATAAGCACCTGCTCGATGCCACCATAGACACAGTGCCCGATATGCTGTGGTACAAGCGCCTTGACGGCATACACACTATGGTGAATGAGGCGTTCACAGGCATAGTCCACCGCACCAGAGAAGACTGCATAAACAAGGATCACTTCTATATATGGAACGCGCCCCGCCCCGAGGACGGCAATGAGTTCTCCTGTGCGGAGTCGGAGGAGATCGCCATATCCACCGGCAAGACATACATATGCGATGAGCCCGTGTCCACACGCGATGGCATGAAGCAGTTCACCACCTACAAGACCCCCGTATACGACCCCTTCGGCAAGGTGTACGGCACAGTCGGCGTAGGCCACGATGTCACCAACTTCTCCAACCTCGGCATAGAGCTTGCCATACTCGTGGAGAATCTCCCCTTCCCTATGGTGATATTCACCCCCGAGCACAAAGTCGTGCGCATGAATTCGGCATTTGCACAGCTCAGCGGCGCAGACGTGAACAATACCGATAATTTCGACTATCTCCGCTGGAAGATGTCCCGCCTTATCTCCGAGGGCGACCCCGTGGATGACCCCGTTAGGCACAGCACGATACAGGAGTTCAGGCTCGAGAGTTCGGACGGCACACGCTATTATCAGGTGACAGAGCTTGAGATACGCGACTTCTTCGACAATATCTCCGGCTACTTCGTTACCATGCAGGATCTGACCTATCAGCGCTCCTATGAGGAGACTATAATACGCGCAGCAAACACCGATATACTCACCGGCATAAACAACCGCCGCTTCTTCTACAACTATCTGTCGGAGAATTGCCGCCGTCCCATGATGCTGTTCTATATGGATCTTGACGGCTTCAAATCGGTCAATGACAAATTCGGCCACGCCAAGGGCGACGAGGTGCTCATACAGACCGCCGAATACATCAAGGCATATTTCCCGGGCTGCGTCTATGCAAGGCTCGGCGGCGATGAATTCATCGTGGCTGCCGATCTTCGCGATGCACATAATGCCAAGCTGCAGGCGAACAAGATGGAGAAGGCGCTCACCGAGCATTTCAGTGCGTCGAGTCTCCCCATATCCATCAGCATCGGCATATCCCAGACCGACGGCATATCCGATGATATAGACGCATTCGTACACGAAGCAGACCTGCGCATGTACGAGGTGAAGAAGGTACATCACAAGTACTGATGCATATCGGGACTATCATATACAGTAAAGAAAAAAGGCGCACCGCAGTGCGCCTTTTTTATACGTTCACTTTATACGATCACTGTATCTCAAAAGCAATAACGTCGTCAACGGAAGGCTCAACCCACTCGCCCTTTACCATAGGAACGATAACGTATGCATAGGGCTTGCCAGCCTCAAGACCGGTGATGGTGAGGGAGTGCTCTGTTGTCTCGGTGAGGATCTTAACGTCCTCGGTCTCAAAGTCATATGCTGCAACAGCATACTTCTCTGCGCCGCTTACGCTGCTCCAGTAGAGAGATACGGAGTTTTCGGAATCCTGAACTGCAACGGGAACACCCTTTGCTCTGTGGAACTTGAGAGCGCTGTGCTCGCCAAGAGCCTTGGGAGCCTCTTCTTCAGCAGCTTCCTCAGCGGGAGCAGCCTCTTCAGCAGCAGCCTCATCAGCGGGTGTAGCAGCTGCGGGAGCTTCCTCAGCAGCCTCTTCTGCAACTTCCTCTGTTACAACTTCCTCAGCGGGAGCCTCATCGTCTGCGAATGCAGAAGGAACTGCCATAAGACCTGCTGCGCATACAACTGCCATAGCAGCGCTAAGAACCTTGAACTTCTTGCTCATAATTAAAACCTCCTATTGGGCATTACCATACCCTTATATCAGATAAATTTTAGCACATTACAGCGTATTATTCAAGAGTTACAGCAGCGTTTCTGCATACTGCACAAATATTTGTCAATATTTTGAACATATTGCACAATGATTTCAGAACAGACCGAGCTTAGGGATAATGACCGCCGCTGCTATTATGAGCCCGACGGATATCGCAAAGCCTGCCCTGCAGCACAGCTCTGCATTCATGTCGTATACCATGCCCTTTCTGGTCAGCATCACCCTTATGGGTCTGTCCTCACGGTACAGCACATCACGGAAGGCGAACTCACACGGAAATACATTCTCATGCTCCTCGCCCTCTATCTCGTAGAACGCCACGTCATACCGCCCCCACTTGTTCTTGCCGAACCGTGAGAACTTCGCATCAACGCGCTTTGCGCCTATCAGCTTTATGCGGAACACTATGAAGAACGTCATCGTCACCGCAGTCACAAGACCTAATATTCCAAGTACGATGCCGATTATGATGTGTATATCCACACCGAGTATCCACATTATCAGGAATATTATCAGAAGTGCCATAATATACTGCATATGATCACCCTCTATTCAGCCGGAGCTCATTCTCCCCTGATCATCTTCACCATTTTCTCGCTCACCAGTGCGTCTATGACAGCGCCTTCCCCGGTGTATTCGGTGGAGAATACCTTTCCGCCGTCCTCGATGATGCTGTTGATCATCCCCTGCCTGTCATAGGGTATGGTGAATATCCCCCGCTCATATCCGCCCGGGAGATTTGCCGCCACGGCAGAAAGCAGCCTGTCAAAGCCCTCACCCGTCTTAGCGCATATGCGCACGGTGGTGCTGTCCTCGGGTATATTCTCCGCACCGGGCAGCTTGTCGCACTTGTTGAGTACCGTCACACGGGGGATGTCCGCACATCCCAGCTCCGCGAGCAGCTTGTCCGTTACCTCCTGCTCTTCCTTGGCAGTTGGGGAGGATATGTCAAGCACATTGACGATTATATCCGCATTCGCCGCCTCCTCAAGGGTGGAGCGGAATGCATTTACGAGCTCATGGGGCAGTCGGCGTATAAGTCCTACCGTGTCCGACAGCAGCACCTCCCTGCCGTCGGGAAGGGACAGTGCACGGCTCGTGACATCGAGAGTTGCGAACAGCTTGTCCTCGGACAACACTCCCGCTCCCGTCAGTGCATTGAGCAGCGTGGACTTGCCCGCGTTGGTGTAGCCTACGATAGCCGCAGTCTGCACATTGTCCTTCTTCCTGCGCCGGCGTATCAGGTCACGGTGGCGGCGTATCTGTTCAAGTTCATCCTCAAGCTGTCCAATGCGTGTGCGTATATGACGCCTGTCCGTCTCGAGCTTGGTCTCACCGGGGCCTCTCGTGCCTATGCCGCCGCCGAGCCTTGAAAGCTGTACGCCCTTTCCCGCAAGGTGTGCGAGCCTGTACTTCTGCTGTGCCAGCTCCACCTGTATGCGTCCCTCCGCAGAGGCCGCGCGCATCGCGAATATGTCCAGTATCAGCGTGGTACGGTCTATGACCCGTATGTCCGTGATCTGCTCGATATTCCGGGTCTGATTTGCAGTGAGCTCACAGTCGAATATCAGCAGGTCTGCCCCCGCCATCTCTGCCTCGCCGCGGAGCTGTTCGAGCCTGCCGCTGCCTATATATGTGGCGGTATCCGGGGACGGCCGCTTCTGTATCACCACAGCCGCAGTCTCCGCTCCCGCAGTCCGGGCAAGCTCGGAGAGCTCCTTCACGGACATCTCCGCATCAAATTCTCCTGTATCGACGGTGACCAGCACCGCCCGTGATATTGTCTGTTCGTTATCGTACATATTATCTCCTGTATGCATCAAAGCCCGATATGTCAAGCCGCAGTATTCGCATCTGTATATCCGCTCATATAAGTCCGAGAGCGGCAAAGCCCTTGTACAGACCGTCATTGACTACGGTGTCCGTCACATGATCCGCCAGCGCCTTCACCGCATCCGTGGCATTTCCCATGCAGAGCGCCGTGCCCGCCGCGCGGAATGCATCCGCATCGTTCATGCTGTCGCCCACCGCTATGGTGTCGCCTATGTCCGCTCCTATCTCCCTTGCCATGCGCTCTATCGCAGTGCCCTTGTCCCTGCCTGCCTGTATCAGCTCGCAGTGATAGTATTCGTCCGCCTCGTCATCGAATACGATGTATTTGAGACGATCGCTGTCGGGCACATGAAACTCCCTGTACTGTGCGGGCGTAAGGCAGAAGCCCATCTTGCTCGAATGGAGCCCCATCCTGTCAAGCTCGTCTATACGCCTGTCTATGCGTATGCGCTCCGTACGAAGCCCCGCATATTCCGATCTGCGCGGGTCTTCCCCGTAGAAGAGCAGCTCCCGCATTATCTCTCCCATCTCTGCGGTCATGAATACGCCCTCCACAGTCTCAAGCTGATAGGGCACGCCGTTCTCCTCGAAGTATCTGCGGTATCTGCTCACGGTCTCATCGGGGATGAAGCTGTCCTCTATCACCTTGCCGCGGTATACCAGATGACAGCCGCCCCCCGCTATCATGCCGTCGAACTTTTCAAGGGGCACATCGTAGGGTATCATCCCCACCGTCCTGCCCGTGCACAGTATCAGCGTGTGTCCCGCCTCATGCGCACGGTCGAGCGCGGTATGAGACGACGGCATGAATCCATAGCGGTAATCACGCATCGTCCCGTCTATATCTATAAATATCACCATGTTTGTCTGTGGATCCTCTCTTTTGCTCGCTATAGGGTCTATGGTTTAGGGGAAGGAGTGAGCTTCGCTCACATTCTTAATGGGGCTGACTCCCCCATCCCCCGGGTCTCCGTCTGCACAAACGGTTGAATTTATTATGCATTCATGCTTATGTTCCGTGGATAGTACAACAGTCCCTCTCAAATGCATATCGAGACTCCGGGCTTTGCCCGGTCAGCGCTTGAAGAGCGTGTCGAACAGTCCCCTGCCGAGAGATGCGCCGAGATTGCCGCCCAGACGCTTGCCGAAGCTGCCGCCTACGGTCTTGCCCAGGGCATTGCCCGCCTCACGTCCGAGAGTGCCCGCAACGC
>JAFPPJ010000021.1 GCA_017410745.1 Oscillospiraceae bacterium | reverse complement strand
TAATCAAGAAATGAACGGATACAGTTTAACTAAAATCTATCTGCATTCTCTTTTCTTATACTGATTTTTCTCCGAAAGAATGCCCGGCATAGCCTCAAATGCCGGGCATTCTTTTTTGTTTTTGCAGACAGCAATTTTGGTGTATACTGACCATTTTTTGCGATATGATATCCATTTCATATCAATTCAAGCACCATGAACACATCTGCCTTGTCATTGTCATTATACCGCTCCGTTGCGGTAAATCCGAGACTCTTGTACAGCTTCATCGCTCTCTCGTATCCCGACATTGAATCGAGATATATCCGCTCAAACCCGCGGTTCTTTGCCTCTTCTATCACTGCCCTGGCAAGTGCGCGCCCAAGCCCTTGCCCATGACAGCGGCTGTACAAATACAATGTCTTCAGCTCACAGTCCGTATCGTTCAGTCGTTTGAGTGCGGCTGTGCCGATAATATCATCCTTTTGCTCAAGACAAATGAAATATTCAAAATTTGCTTCTATTTCATTGTATATACTGTGTCTTCCGTTTATGTCAAAGGTCTTTCCGCTCTCAAGGAATACCGCGCCGAGAAAGTCTGTGACCTTATCCTTCATACCCGAAGAGTAACGGGTCATACGATGCGGCTTTACACGTTCACCGCCGAATGCGTGTATCGAACGCGTGCCCTTCGTCACTCTGCCGCCCTGAAGGCTGCCCTTTGGTATGAACAGTTCATCGCCTGCATGAAGCACATATTCCGTGCCGTCTATCGTGACTGTATATTCTCCGCTCACCACAGTCATATACTCATCATAGTCATGAGTATGCTCTGCCGACACCCTGTCCGACTTATACGTCCAGAAAGCCATTTGACTGCCGTCTGTTGCGGTATAGTAATAACCTTCTATATCAGGCGTGTTCTGCTGCCATGAGGGTTTGATATTCTCACTGCGCTGCATGAATGCGGGGAACGCTCCGAGCGTGCCTGTCCTCCGAGGTACAACTGCAGTATCGGGTGCGAGTCCCTGTGCATCCACGCGGCAATAAAACAGGCAGCCGTCATATTCTCCGCCGAGCCCGTCGCCAGATGTGGTGATATACAAAGTCCTCATATCATCGCCGCCGAAGGCACATGATGTTACATTCAGGGCAGGTACGTTCACCACCGCAAGCAGCTCACCCTTATCGCTGCGGCATTCCACACGGCTGCCGCCCCATACTGCGACCCACAGATCATCGTTCTTGTCTATGCACATGCCATCCGGCAGACCATTCTGCACGCCGAACAGCACCCGTCTTCCGGATATACAGCCGGACTGCACATCATAGTCATAGGCAAACACCGCATGGTACAGGGAATCCGAAAAGAAAAATCTGTCATGGGACAGGCTCCACGCCATGCCGTTTGATATCTTCGTATCGGGCTGCATCATGCGCACTGTTCCGTCATACACATACAATGCGCCCTGCGCCTCATGCACATCGTCATCACAGGAGGAACCGAACCACAGTCTGCCCGCAGGGTCAGCCTTTGCATCGTTCGAGCGCAGATACGGAGCATATACTCCCGACAGGTCATAAAGCAGCGATACACCGTCATTTCCTGCGATATACAGTCCATCCCGTCCTGCTGCAAGGAACCCGCGCTGATCCCTGAGCGGTACAGCTGCACCCACAGCGCCGTTCAACACTATGACCTCTTCCCTGCCGTCGTCATAGCGTGAGTATATTTTCCCCTCCGGTATGTCAACCCATGAAAGGCGTGAATATCTCGGATCGTAGAACGGCGATTCCGCAAGCCTGTACTTTTTTCCGGATAATGGCAATGCATTGTATTCTTTCATATGTCCCCCTATATGACTACCCTGTTCTTGCCGCTGTTCTTGCCGACATACAGCTTATCATCAATATCCTTTGTCCATTCGTCTATTGATCTGCCCTCAGCCCTCTGTGAAAGCCCCACAGTGACCGTGACGTGTATCGGAAGATCACTGTCGGTGTGTATGCTCTCGGATGCGATCCTCTCGCGCATATGCTCTGCCGTCCTGCCGGCAGAGGCCACATCCTGCTTCATAAGTATCAGGAATTCCTCGCCGCCCCATCTTGCTATGATGCAGTCGCCGCATTCCTCGCGCATCATCTCCGATACCCGTCTGAGCACTTCATCGCCCGTATTATGACCGTATACATCGTTTATCTTCTTGAAGTCATCTATATCCACTATAGCAAGGCACACATACATATCGTCATCCTTGAGGTCATCGAGCCTGTTGAGTATATAATGCCTGTTGTAAAGTCCTGTCAGACGGTCGGTCATAGCTGCTTTTTCAAGCTTATCATCGGATATTACGACCGAACGTATCATAAAGTTTGAGAAATATATGAGAAAAAAGAGCACTGTCGCCGCATTGAAAAGCCAGAACACGGATGCTACATTATCTTCAACAGTATATACAGAGCCTGCGCGCGATACATGACCAGTGCACAGGATATACGCAGCGCCGATGCCGATGCTCAGATACTTGGCATTTATGCGTGCCGCCTTCATCTTGTATGCCATATAGTCAATGACAAAGGATACCGGTATCATCGAGAAGCAGTACAGATGAAAGCCGCAGCCATACCCGAGGAACACGGTGGTAACACACATATACAGCGTGATCCAGAATATGACGAGATACACATGATGATAGAGCTTGTCCTTTGCTATGAGGATATAGCTGAACAGATACACAAGTATCGTAGGGATACTGAAATATACGAGTGCTTTGAATTCGCAGACCACGAAAAATGCCGTAAGTCCGAAGACCAGCAGCAATATAAAGCTGTTGATAAAGTAGGATAATTTTTTCGCAGATACCGGAAGAGTCACAGATATCACTCCCTGCTGTCATTTGTATAATTATATCACTTTTTAAACCCATTTGCAATACCATATGATACGATTTTCGCCGAAGAGCAGATCTGCAGGTTTGCGTAAAAATCAGCAGATTTTTTGCTTTTTTGCACAAGTTTCCGATATATGCTTCGGACGCATAATAGCATAAGTAAGTCAGACTAAAGACAGATGAAAAAACGGCGGCTGCAGTGCAGCCACCGTTCCGGGTGTCATATCTTATGATCAGGATTCAACAGCAGCGAGCTGCTCATTGAACTCATCTACCAGCATTACAACAGTATCGTTGTAAGTCTCTCTTGTGGTAGCCCAGTCAGTACCATGCATGGAAGCCTTGATACCTTCTGTATCAGCATAAGTGAGAAGGCTGGAGAGGTCGGAGGAAACGCCGTCTGCCATTTCCATGATAGGATGCTCACGAGCGACCTTGTTGATCTCTTCGAGCTGTTCGATAAGAGTATCGTTCCACTTGAAGTCGTCCTTCTGCTTCTGGAGGTTTACAGCCTTGGTCTCTTCGTCGCTGCCGGATACGAGCTCGCACTCAACATAAAGAGCAACGCCGAGAGGGTTAGCAGAACCCTTGCAGAGGCAGTAGCCGCCTGCAACAGCTGCATGATAGATCTCCTCTGCATCAGCAGGGCAGGGAACGGGTACCCAACGTACCTCTTCGGGATCTATGCCGCACTCCCATGTGGTAGGATCAGCCATAAGTGTCCATGTACCGCAGATGAAGAAGAGCTCCTTGCCTTCGCCCATGAAGTGAACCTGAGGAGACCAGTCGAATACCTGCTTGTCAAATACAAGACCCTTGGTATAGAGAGAGTACATCCAGTTCTGAGCCTTTTCAAGTGTGGGATCCATGAGGTTTACCTGAAGTCCGCCGGAACCGCCGGAAACTGCGGGCATACCTGCGGAGAGGTACAGAGGACGCTCTGACCACCAGCCGTCGAGGCCGTACATCTCAGCGTCGGGATCGCAGAATTCTTCGAGCATGGAAGTGAATGTATCCCAGTTCCACTCGCCGTTCTGATAGAGCTCCCAAGGATCGTCGAGACCGTTCTCTTCGATGGTAGCTGCGCTGTAGATAACAGCAGCATCAGCAGTAACGTCATTTACGAATGCATAGTGCTTGCCGCCGAACTGGTACATATCCATAGCAGTTCTTACGTTGTCGTAGATCTCGCTGTCGATGTCGATGTACTCATCGATGGGCTGGAACATTCCGCTTACGATGTTCTTGGGAAGGGAGCTCTCATCTCTCTGGAAGAAGTCGATGCCCTCGCCGCCGAGAACGTAAGTGGAAAGATCGCTGTAACGGCTGTCCCATGTAGTAGGATACCACTTGATGGATCCGCCGTACTTGGTCTGGAACATGCTGAGAGGAACAGGGATGGACTTACCGGTGCTGTCGGGGTTAAGATCCCAGTGACAGAGCCACTTGATCTCCTTGTTCTCGAGCTCAACGTCACGGAGCTTCTCTGATGCGGAGTTTACAGCATCCATCTGCTCATCGGACATTTCTGCATCGTTGACAGCAACTGTCTTAGCAGTAGTGGTCTCAGCAGTCTCTACTTCCTGAGCCTGGGTCTCGGCGCCGCCAGCTGCTGTTGTAGCTGCAGGTGTTGAGCCGGGGTCGGATGAACCGCTGCAGGATGCGAGGCTGAACGTAAGTGCCAGTGCAGAAAGACCTGCCATAGTCCTCTTGAGGTTAAACGTTTTCATACAAAGCCCTCCATATTTTGATTTGCAGCATATGCGCTGCTTTATATTTTGCAGCTTAACGCTGCGTTATATGGCTTATTCCGCCGCTTCGGCCATTCCGTCGAAAGCGGGTTTTCTTGAAAGGTCGGCATCAAAGAGCAGTGGGAGCTCATTTGCACGCCATGACATACCGTCCGAAAGTCCCCATACAGTGACACAGGTAACAGGAATGCCCTCATTCTTTGCTTCTATCAGGCGCTTCATATAGTCCCTGTGATACTCGCCCTGTACGTCACGCCAGTTGTCCTGACCCTTGCGCCCTATATCAAGCTCGGTGACCTGTATCTCAAGTCCCAGCTCTTCATAGTACCGCTTCATTGCGATAAAATAGAGTGAAAGGCTGACATCCGTATTCAGATGTGACTGCATGCCTATGCCGTCGATATTTCCTGCTTCAGCCACAGGCCTGATATATTCCAGGATATCCGACTGCTTCTTGAGCAT
>JAFPPJ010000252.1 GCA_017410745.1 Oscillospiraceae bacterium | reverse complement strand
GAGGATTACGCAAAATTCGGCACTATGCTGCTTGCAGACGGCGAGTACAACGGCAGACAGGTAATGTCAAAGGCCGCAGTAAGATTTTTCACACATGGCGGCATAGAAGCGGAGCAGAGACGTGAGCTGTGGAACGGCTGGGGCTGGACAAAGGGCTACGGCTACGGCAATCTCATGCGCGTGTGCGAGGATGAGAACCTGACCACGCTCTTCTCATCAAAGGGCGAATACGGCTGGGACGGCTGGCTCGGCACATTCTTCTCGAACGAGCCGCAGCACGGCATAACATACCTGCTCGGCGTACAGCAGATAGATATGTCTAAGATAGGCGTGCTCACCAGACGAATAAAGAATATGATAATGAGCGAATTAACATAAGAACGGAAGGATAATATGGCACTTGCACAGACACCCCCTATGGGCTGGAATTCATGGAACAGCTTCGGCTGGAACATCAGCGATGAGCTGATACGCACCACAGCAGACTTTTTCGCGGAGAGCGGTCTCAGGGATGCGGGCTATGAGTATATCATAATCGACGACTGCTGGAGCGAAAGGCAGCGCGGCAAGGACGGCAGGCTCGTCCCGGACAAGGATAAGTTCCCTCACGGGATGAAGTCGCTGGCGGACTACATACATTCCAAGGGGCTCAAATTCGGCATGTATTCCTGTGCAGGCACACATACCTGCGGAGGCTATCCCGGCAGCTTCGAGCATGAGTTCACGGATGCCGAGACCTTTGCGGAGTGGGAGGTAGACTACCTCAAATACGACTACTGCTACAAGCCACTGGCAGCGGACGGCGCCAATCTGTACAGGCGCATGGCTATGGCGCTGCGCAGCTGCGGCAGGGATATAGTTTTCTCTGCGTGCAACTGGGGCGCTGACAAGGTATACGACTGGATACGTTCATCGGGTGCGCAGAGCTTCCGTTCCACAGGCGATATACAGGACAACTGGTTCAACGTGAAGGGCATAATCGACTCGCAGATAGACAAGCAGCCCTACGGCGGCAGCTACTGCCATAATGACATGGATATGCTCGTGGTAGGCATGCACGGCAATTCGGACAACACCGATGTGCTCGGCGGAGTTGTAGGCGGCTGCACGGACACCGAATACAAGACACATTTCGCGATATGGGCGATGATGGATTCTCCTCTCATCATCGGCTGTGATGTGCGGAAAATGACCGACACCACAAAGGAGATACTCACCAACCGCGATATCATATCCATAAATCAGGACATCGAATGCAGAGGGCCTTACTGCATAAGGCAGTGGAACAATCCCGAAAATGTGTTCGCACTGATAAAGCCGCTTTCCACGGGTGAGTATGCGATAGGCCTGTTCAATCTCAGCGACAAGCGTGCGGAGATGTCACTGCAGTTCTATGACATCGGCCTGCCTGCATCCTCGGGCAGAGGGCTTGAGATGTACGACTGCTATGCACACACCACCGCGGGCACATTCACCGAAAGATATGTAACACAGCTTGAGTCCCACGACTGTGCGGTATTCAAGGCAAAAGTGAAGCTCATATGAATTTCAGGACGTGCAAAGAATGCGGGAAGGAGCTGCTTGCGGATGATATCGCCATACACCGCAAGCTGATCGACCGCAATGCCGGTGAATTCTTCTGCATGGACTGCCTTGCAGGAAAGCTGTGCGTCACCCGTGACAAGATAGAAGCGCTCATTGAGTATTACCGCAAGTCGGGCAACTGCACACTATTCGTATAGGCAGGCTGAGCCTGCACCCACATTTGGGTTTGTCTTATTTGTACGGGCATATCAAATTTGGCGTATCTATTG
>JAFPPJ010000251.1 GCA_017410745.1 Oscillospiraceae bacterium | reverse complement strand
GACTCCGCCCGCTATCTTTATCTATTGTTCAATTCAAAGTGACCGAGTCGCCAATTTTATCGCCGGAAGGTATATCTCAACGAACTGACCGTGGACTCTGTCCGCTATCTTTATCTATTGTTCAATTCAAAGTGACCGAGCCGCCAATAATATCGCCGGAAGGTATATCTCAGCGAATTGGCTGCGGTCACCGACCGTTTAGCTGAGTTCAAACATACCTGTGTAGAGCTGGTAGTATTTGCCCTTCTGTGCGATGAGCTGTTCATGGTCGCCTCTCTCGACTATCCTGCCCTGTTCAAGCACCATGATCGCATTGGAGTTTCGCACCGTAGAAAGTCGGTGGGCGATAACGAATGTCGTCCTGTCCTCCATAAGGCTGTCCATGCCCTTTTCGATAAGTGCCTCGGTTCTCGTATCTATCGAGGATGTAGCCTCATCGAGTATCAGCACGGGCGGGTCTGCAACAGCCGCACGGGCAATGGCGATAAGCTGTCTCTGCCCCTGGGAGAGATTAGAGCCGTCGTTGTACAGCATCGTGTCGTAGCCTTCGGGCAGATGCCGTATGAAGCTGTCGGCATTTGCGAGCTGTGCCGCCGCGATGCATTCCTCATCGGTGGCATCGAGCTTGCCGTAGCGGATATTGTCCATCACGGTGCCCGTGAAAAGATGCGTGTCCTGCAGCACCATAGACAGTGAGCGGCGCAGGTCGTCCTTCTTTATCTTGTTGATGTTTATGCCGTCATAGCGTATCTTGCCGTCGGGCACATCATAGAAGCGGTTGATAAGATTTGTTATGGTGGTCTTGCCCGCACCCGTCGAGCCGACGAATGCTATCTTCTGACCGGGCTTTGCCCACAGGGATACATCGTGGAGCACCGTCTTCTTTTCATCATATCCGAAGGTCACATCGTCGAACTCCACCTGACCTCTCACAGGAGTATAGGTGACTGTGCCGTCTGCCTGATGGGGATGTCTCCATGCCCAGTGGCCGGTGTGCTCTTCGGTCTCGGTCACATTGCCCTGGCTGTCGATATGTGCGTTGACAAGCGTAACATAGCCGTTGTCCACCTCGGAGGGCTCATCGATCACCGCAAACACTCTCTCAGCACCCGCAAGTGCCGACATTACGGTATTTGCAAGCTGTGCCACCTGAGACAGCGGCATCGTGAAATTCCTCGTAAACTGCAGGAAGGATATTACCACGCCCACAGTAACAGGCCCCGAGAAGCCTACCGCTCCGGATATGGCGAGTATGCCGCCGAATACGGCTGTGATCGCATACTGGATATGACCCATGTTATTGGTCACAGGCCCCATGATATTGGTGAAGGTATTGGCGCTCGTGGCAGCCTTGCACAGGGTCTCGTTGAGCTCTGCAAATTCCTTCTTTGCCGTGTCCTCATGTACGAATACCTTTACCACCTTCTGACCGTCTATCATCTCCTCGATGTAGCCGTTCACAGCCCCCAGAGCTGCCTGCTGCTTGGAGAAGAACTTGCCGCCGTTGCCAGCGATGAATCCCGTAGTACCGAGCACTACGACCAGCATCACCAATGTGACGAGGGTGAGCTGCCATGAGAACCATACCATCATGGCAAATACGCTGACTACCGTGATGAGCGAGGATATGAAGCTCGATACGGAGTTTGACAGGAGCTCTCTTATGGTATCGATATCGTTTGTGTAGCGGCTCATGAGGTCGCCGTGGGTGTTGGTGTCAAAGTACTTTATCGGCAGTGTCTCCATATGCAGGAAAAGGTCTGTCCTGATGCGGTAAAGTATCTTTGTGGAGACGAACAGCATTATCCTCTGATATGCAAATGCCGATGCCGCACCTATGAGGTATATCACAGCCATCTGCATCAGACAGCTTATGAAGCCGGTATACAGTGCCTTGTTCTGCTTGTCCTGTATCATAGGCGCGATGTATCCGTCTATCACCTTCTTGAGATAGGACGTGCCTATTACTCCCGCAAGGGATGAGAAGATGATGAGCACTACCACCACCGCGAAGAATACATTGTATTCCTTCGCATATCCGAGTATCCTCTTGAATGTGCCGAATGCGTTCTTCGGCTTCTGACCGGGCTTTAACGGACCTCTTGGCATTACTCGTCCCCTCCCTTCTGCTGTGACTCATATACCTCGCGGTATATCTCGTTGTTCTTCAAAAGGTTCTCATGCGTGTCGAATGCATCCACCCTGCCGTCGTCGAGCACGATGATCCTGTCAGCGTGCTGCACGGAGGATATCCTCTGTGCGATTATGATGGCGGTGGTGTCCGACAGATGCTCTGCGAATGCATCGCGTATCTTAGAATCGGTCGCTGTATCGACCGCGGATGTGGAATCATCGAGTATGATTATCTTAGGCTTCTTGAGCAGCGCACGGGCTATGCACAGTCTCTGCTTCTGACCGCCCGATACGTTCACGCCGCCCTGACCGAGATCGGTGTCATACTTGTCGGGGAAGCTCATGATGAAGTCATGCGCCTGTGCCTGACGGCAGGCCTCCATGATCTCCTCATCCGTGGCATCTTCATTGCCCCACTTCAGATTGTCGCGTATAGTGCCCGAGAAGAGCACGTTCTTCTGCAGCACCATAGCCACATTGTTGCGCAGGTTGTCGAGAGTATAGTCCTTTACGTCCCTGCCGCCTACCTTGACCGTGCCGCTGATGGTGTCGTACAGTCTCGGTATCATCTGCACGAGAGTGGTCTTGGAAGAACCCGTACCGCCTATGATGCCGATGGTCTCGCCCGAGCGTATATGCAGGTCTATGTCCTTTATCGTGGGATTGTCCGTATCGCCGCTGTAGCTGAACGATACATGGTCGAAGTCGATGGAGCCGTCTGCGGGAACGAGGCTTGCATCAGCATTGTCATCGTTTATGTCGGGCACTTCATCGAGCACCTCTACTATTCTCTTTGCCGATGCGATGGATATCGTCGTCATGACGAACAGCATCGAGAGCATCATCAGCGAGAAGAGTATCTGCGTGATATAGCTTATGAAGTTGGACAGCTCGCCTATCTTCATAGTCTCGCTCACTACCATGTTCCCGCCGAAGAACAGCACCGCAAGTATGCATCCGTACATGGAAAGCTGCATCGCAGGCATGCCGAGTATTACTATCTTCTCCGCGAATACCTGTGCCGCACGCACATCCTCTGCCGAGGCTACGAACTTGTCGCCCTCGTATTTCTCACGCACGAACGCCTTTACCACGCGGATGCCTATGAGATTTTCCTGCACCCTCGAATTGAGCGCATCGTATTTCTCGAGCATCGCA
Organism: Oscillospiraceae bacterium; assembly: GCA_017410745.1. Classification (GTDB taxonomy): domain Bacteria; phylum Bacillota; class Clostridia; order Oscillospirales; family Ruminococcaceae; genus Huintestinicola. Next base: position 2,779 of record JAFPPJ010000251.1, on the reverse strand, counting down.
CCGAAGCGGGGATATGCCGTGATCGTAATGAATGCCATCACACCGCCGAGCACCGGTACAGCCACAAGGAACACCATCGCCAGCTTTGGATTTATGGATATCGCCATGATGAGTGCGCACACCAGCATGAACGGTGATCTTACCGCCGTGCGTATGAGCATCATAAAGGTGTTCTGCACATTGGTCGTGTCGGTGGTCAGACGTGTCACCAGTGAAGCGGTGGAGAACTTGTCCACATTCGCAAAGGAGAAATCCTGCACCTTTCCGAACAGTGTGTTCCTCACATTCTTTGCAAAGCCCATAGCCGCCACCGCAGCAAATCTGCCGCCCAGCGACCCGCTTATCAGCGAGAATACCGCCATGAGTATCATCATGATGCCCATTTTCGTGGTGAACTCTGTGTCTGCTGTGGGTATACCCACATCTATTATCTGTGCCATGACTCTCGGGATAAGCACTTCCATAACGACCTCGCCTATCATGAATACAGGCGTGAGCAGCACATATATCTTGTACTCGCCCACACATGACAGGAGACGTTTCATGACATATCCCATGCCCTTTTTCTTTTCCAAAGTTACCTTCTCCTTATTTCAGATTGTCATATGCCCGCTTGAGGAGCATCACCAAAGTGCGCACCTCATCCTCGGTCATACCCTCGGTCGCCCTCTCGTCCGTGCTGTCGATTATCGCATGTATCGAATCCACCGTGCTTTTGCCCCTCTCGGTCAGCATCACACGCTTGCACCGTGAATCGTGAGGATCGGCTATGCGAAGTATATACCCCGCCCGTTCAAGGCTGCTGAGCATACTTGTCACAGACGAGCGGTTCACGCCGAACCTCTCCTCTATGTCCTTCTGCCTGATAAAGCCATTCTCCGACCTGTCCGCGATGAACCCGAGTATGCGCCCCTGATCTCCGGTGACCTGCTCGCCGAGCTTGCTCACACCGTCATTCACAGCATTGCGCAGCGAGCGCGACAATCTGATGATATAGCTCCCTGCCGTCTCTCTGTTCATAAGCATCCCCTTTCGTTCGGTTTCAAACAGTTTGATTTCTAACAATATTATATACGCATCCGCACATAAAATCAATTAACAATTTATGAATTATGCTTATGTTCTAACAATTGTAATATTCAACATATCGCACGTCATATGCATCACGATTTTGTATATTTTGCACATATGTAATCGTATACATTGAAAATTTTCTTATAAAATCCATTGACATCAGTTAAAAATCATGATATAATCATGTTATCATAAGCGGCCTGTGACGAACGAGGCATGTCCCGTCCGGGCATAGTCACAGCCCCACCTACTGACTTTGGAGAGTGAGAAAATGAAAAGTATAAGAAAGGCAATGGCAGGCACGGCAGCGCTGTGCGTACTTCTGGCAGGCTGTCAGTCATCGCAGCCCGAGGAGACCGTCAATGAAGTCACCACCACCGCAGCCACCGAATGGACAGGCGATTCCATCGAGGTAGAGGATATGGATGACACCCTTGACGTGGATATCAAGGGCAAGGAGCTCGTATGGCTCGGCATCTACGACCTCAACCCCACCAACGACTCCCCCGAAAGAAGCCCCGAGCTCGCCCTCTTCGAGGACACCTACGGCGCAAAGATAAAGTATATGCCCACCACCAGCGACAAGCGCTTTGACGACCTTGCCACCAATATCCTCGGCGGCACCTCTCCCGATATATTCGTATATGAATGGCGCACCTTCCCCTATGATATATCCAAGGGGCAGTATCAGCCCATAGACTCCCTCGTTGACTGGGAAGATCCCAAGTGGGCTGCCGTGAAGGACACCGCCGATTCCTTCATATGGAAGGGCGAGCACTATATCGCACCTCTCGGCTATGCCTTCAACGATACACAGGTGCTCATGTACAACAAGACCACAGTCGAGGAGGAGGGCTTTGAGGACCCCTATCAGCTCTATCTTGACGGCAAGTGGACATGGTCGGAGTTTGTTGATATGATGAAGACCTATGTGGAGAACCACCCCGAGGAGGAGCGCTTCGGCATAGGCGGATGGTGGTCGAATGCGTTTGTATATACCGCAGGCGATACCATGATAACCTACGACGGCAACACCTTCACCAACAATCTCAGGAGCGACAAGATAGAGAAGGCACAGAACGTGCTCCAGGACATATACCGCAATAACCTAATCAAGCGCGGCTGGATAGGCCCCGAGTCCGCATTCCTCGACAACAGCATCCTCTTCTACGGAATGGGCACATGGGCATACAACGGCGCATCCAAGTCCATGCCCGAGGATGAGATACAGATAGTCCCCTTCCCCAAGGCAGACGACAGCGACAAGAACTATGTCTCCAACAAGATATTCAGCTATATGTGGGTCAAGGGCTCAGAGAACGGCGACTGCGTGAAGGCATGGCTCGACTGCAACCGCACCGTGAACTACGACGAGAAATACACCGAAGCTACCAAGGAAAAGTACCTTGCCAACAATGACGGCTGGACATCCGAGATGTACGACATCGCAATGGACTTCTACGACAAGGACAAGTTCATACAGGCATATGACTACGGCTACGGCATATCCACCCTCATGTCCGACGACCTGATGAATATACTCTATGAGGGCATCGCCAACGAACAGTTCGAGGACTGGGTACAGGCGCGCGAGGAGTACTACGGCATCGTACAGGAAGAGCTCGACGCATACAAGGAATAAACAGAATCGAACAGCGCTCTCATATGAGAGCGCTGTTTATAATGTTATGTTCAAAAAAGCTAG
>JAFPPJ010000250.1 GCA_017410745.1 Oscillospiraceae bacterium | reverse complement strand
AGGTATCACAACAGAGGTTATATAGCTATTGCTGAATACCTTTGGCAGGATCTCCGTGACGCTGCCGGGGATAACTACATCCTTTGCTTTCCCGAAGTAAGAAAGAAGCTTCCCTCCTATCACCATGAAGCCATTTTCATCAATAAGTCTGGGACATCTTTCAAAGGAGTCCGGAGAGATACGTGGAACCCCCTCTGTTATCACCCTCTTTAATCTGGTGCAGTCCTGAAAGGCATGAGCCCGTATGGCCTCAACACTTGCAGGGATAGTGACAGAAACGATCTCTTTTCTTCCTACAAAAACATGGTCATTGATCTCAGTGACCCCATCGGGAATGACAACGTTCTCAACAGACTCCTTAGGGTCATATTTGGTCAGCATACCTTTTTTGATCTTGAATCCCATACTTTCCTCCTTGAGTGAAATGGTCAGGATGGTTCGGTTCCTACGTCCATATTATATCAGATCCTGAACGATTTGTAAAGCATTTTTTCAGCAAGATGAACACCGGCTTCAAGCGTGAAATACCAGCGTTCGATCTGCATCTTCAAACTATTCATTCTTTCCTGTCCGTGACTATCTCTTTCAGTCGCTCTGCCGACCCGATGCATATGGAGGCTGCCTCCCAGAGCAATGCAGATACAAGCAGGATGAATGCACAAATAATGAACAGTATGCACGCATTGTCCATACTCATTGACGGCACACTCACCCAGCGATCGTTCGCTTCTATATGCATAGCTGCTTCTATCACAAGCATAAGCGTTATGATTGTGCCCGCAAAAGAGAGCTATATGATACGGGTCAATATGTAACGGCTGATATGTGCGTTGCTGAGCGCATTATCTATCTCGTCGATATCTTTGAATCGATCCATCTTCTGCATGATACCGGTGATGAACTTCACTGCCTTATCATAAATACTCATCATGTATCCTCCGATCATTCATCATCATAATAATACTTCACATCGAACTGTTCATCATAGTCATTGTAGTATTCCCATTCGCCGTATGCGCCGAACTTCTTGAAGCCGTATGCATACCAGAATTTTTCCTTGATGAAGTTGCCCTTGCGGCGATAGAACCTTGACAGGCATATGACAGCCTCCTCAGCCTCCGCCTTGCCGTGTATCAGCTCCTCAAACAGCTTTACGCCCTCACTTTCGCGCCCCATGTAGCAAAGGGCTTCTGCTCTGAACAGTTTCTTTTTGGCACGATCGTACTCATCTGCGGGCTGCATTTTGCCGGCTGCTTCGTACTCCGTCTTGAAGTCCTTCATGCTCTTTGCCCTGAAGCACAGCTCCGCAAGATAGTAATTTCCCGCGCTGTGGTCGCCGCTTGCAAAGCTCTTCTTAGCAAGACCGCAGTACTCCTTTATGTCACGCTCGTATCTCTCCTGCGGGGTGGGCGCAGGCAATTTTTCACGCTCGATCTGTTCTCTGCGCTTCTGCTCGTCTATCGCGATATTGTCTGGCACGCTGTCTGTCATGCGTGCCTTTGCATCATCATCGAATATGCAGCCCGTCACGGTGATGGCATAGTCTGCGAGGTATATCTCGCCCTTGCCCGAAAATCCCACGACCGCACCGTCCGCACCTGTGTATGAAACACCTGTGATACTCAGCGGGATGCGGTATCTGCCGCCCGCAAAGGTGATGTCCCTGCTGCCGCTGCGAAGCGCAGCGCTGAGCTCTCTCTGATTATGTACTGTCATATGATCACCGCTTTCCATGTGATTTTCTTGCCGCCTCTTCAAGGTTCTTCAGCTCACCCCTCGGGAGTTTCAGGAATATCTCGTCGCATCCCTGCTTTTCCATTATCATGATCTCTTTGCGCTTGTATTCCGCTGCCTTCTCATAGTCATGGTACAGCATGAACATCAGATGCGAATACATCGAGTATCCGGCAGCGCTCTCATAGCTGCCCGTCAGCTGATCGAGCATAGCCATTGCCTCTGCCGCTGCCTGCTCATCTATCATGCCCTCTTCGATGCTGTCCGCTATCGTCTTATCCACGAGTATCCTTACCACATCCTCAAGATGCTTCCGGTCTGCACCGTAGTTTTTAGAGCGCAGCTCCACCCAGTAGGCCATATCGTCGTAATCCTTGTCCCACGGGTTATCTTCGTAATAGAATATGATATCATCGAGCAGCTTCTGCGATGGGCTGTTATTGCCCGATACAGCCATCTTCCACAGGTCGAGGGCATCCTTTTTGAATACCTCCCGATAGAGTATCTCGCCCTTCTTGCGCATGATCTCCCTGT
>JAFPPJ010000249.1 GCA_017410745.1 Oscillospiraceae bacterium | reverse complement strand
ACCGTTGGTGAGTATGCAGGTTATGGGTACTTTTTCCTTCCTGGCCTGATTGAGGAAAACATCCTGAAGATTGAGCGTTTTATTCATTGCTATCCTCCCTTGTGTCCATCCCATGACCTCATGCATCTGTCCGCTATGTATTTATCCGGCTCAGCGACCGCCTTTTCGAGCTGTCTGCGCACAAGGTATAAGAACACATAATATCAAATAATATATATTATATCACATCAATTCGGATTTTTCCACTATGTTCATACAATTTTTTATAATACCGTCAATTTGCACAATTTCGGTGACGTCTACCCACGATATTCGTGCATCGCGTCTAAACCATGTTAGCTGTCTTTTGGCATAATTACGAGTCCCCTGCTTGATACGGTCTATCGCCTCGTCTAATGTGCATTTTCCTTCGATATACGGTATCATTTCCTTGTATCCTATTGCGTTGAAGGCAGTCTTTGTGCGATATCTTTCATATACCCGCCTGACTTCATCCTCCATGCCCATTTCCATCATCTTGTCTACACGGCGGTCTGTGCGCTCGTACAATACTGCACGGTCAGCAGTGTTGAGGCCGATCATACACAGCTTATACGGCGAGGGAGTCCTGCGGCTGAGTTCCTTATTTTCAGAAACAGTCCTGCCGGAGATCATATTCATCTCTATGGCACGTATCACCCGTATGACATTGTTCGGATGTATGACTTTGGCAGCCTCGGGATCGAGAGCTGCGAGCCGCTTATGCATCTCTTCTGCTCCTATCTGAGCCGCTTCGCTTTCAAGCTGACCGCGCAGGCTGCTGTCGCCGGATACATGGGAAAAGTCGATATTGTCTATAAGTGCGGATATATAAAGGCCGGTCCCGCCTACTACGACGGGGATGTGTCCCCTGGCATATATCTCATCTGCTGTCTTTCTGGCAAGTGATGCATACTCGGCTACAGAGAAGCTCCTGTCGGGAGGGAGTATATCTATAAGATGATGAGGGATGCCCTTCATTTCTGATATGTCGGGCTTGGCTGTGCATATGCTCAGCTCCTTGTATATCTGCATGGAATCGGCAGATATGACCTCACCGCCCAGGATACGGCACAGTTCAACGCCTACTGCGGTCTTTCCTGTCGCAGTGGGGCCGCATACTACTATCAGCGGCTTCATCATATCACCCCTGTACTACTCGCTTGAACTGCTTTTCAAGTTCGTATTTGGTAAGCTCAAACATTATCGGTCTGCCGTGGGGGCAATATCTGATCCTGTCATCGCTGAGGACTTGCTTGAACAGATCTGCAAGCTCCTGGGGAGATGTTTCGTCATTTGCCTTGATAGCGCCCTTGCACGACATAGAATGATATATCTCGTCAAGTATCTCAGGTAGCGGATCCTGCCTGTGCACAGCGAAGTTATGCGCCATTTCCGTGACCATATCCTCTGCGTCCTTTGCATCGAGCATAGAGGGTATGCCCTTTACAAGTACGAACGGTACCTGCTGTGCCTCTATGACAAAGCCGAGGTCTGCACATACGCGCAGGTTTTTCACGATCGCATCATAATCGGAGAAATCAAGTCTGATGCTTTTAGGTTCAAGCATCATCTGTGCGGTCAGTTCCTCGCGGCCTGTGCGGAGCCGTTCAAAACGTATGCGTTCGTGAGCGGCGTGTTTGTCTATGATAAGTATACTGTCCTCTGTTTCGGCTATTGCATAATTCTTGAATGCTTCGCCTATGAACCGAAGGTACTTTTCTTTTTCAGCTTCGGTTTTTTCCTCGACAGGCTGCTGCGGTTTTGCCGCAAGTGCAGTATCATTTATGAATCTGTACTGTCTGGGCGGCTCCGGCCTGAGATCCTCTATATCTGTCTCAGCATCGTATCCGCTGCTTATATGCTCGGATATGTCCGATCTTATCGGAGATGATTCCTGTTCGGATAGAGCATCGGACGAGGTACTGTTCCAGTTTTGCTCTGCAAGAGCGACTGCAGCTTCAAACTCCTTTTCCGTATTTTCGGGTACTGCAGATGATGCCTTCGGAGAGAAATCGGCAGGTATCTCCTCTACTCTTATGTCGTGGTGTACTGGCTCCTGCTTTTTAACAGATGCCACCGTCGAGCGCTTAGCGGAAACGTCCTTTTCTGTGACGGTGGGCTCTGAGAACAGGCGTATATCAGGAGAAGAAGAGGTATTCGCAAACTGTGCCTGTTCTCCGCCTTTATCGGTGAAAACAGGCATTGCATAGTCTTCGGGTCTCGGAGTATGCTCTAAAACGAGCTCATGTGTCCTTTTCTCATTGAGCAGTGCATTCTTAACTGCAAAGAATACTGCATCATATATCAGCTTCTCATCGGAAAAGCGTACTTCTATCTTGGCGGGATGTACATTCACATCCACCGAATCGGGCGGCACATCCATAAATATCACGCAGGCAGGGAATTTTCCCTCCATGATGGTATTGCGGTATGCTTCTTCTATGGCACTCATGCAGGTAAGTGACTTTACATAACGTCCATTCACGAAGAAGTGCTGCATAGTGCGGTTCTTCCTGCCGCTCAGCGGCTGTATGGTGTATCCCTTTACACTTATTCCTGCAAGATCATAGTCAACAGGCAGCACAGATGCGGCAAATTCCTTGCCGAATACTGAATACACAGCCGAAAACAGCTTGTTGTCACCGGGAGTGAAAAGCTCCTGATTGTGATCCTTGATGAAGCGGAAGGATATCTCAGGATGAGATACTGCAATCTTGCTGAGTATAGCCGATATTGCAGTACCCTCGTATTTGTCCTTTTTAAGGAAGCGAAGTCTGACAGGCACGTTGAAGAATATATCGCGTATAACTATGGTCGTGCCGTCAGGACAGCCTGTGCGCTCATGCAGCTTTTCTTCTGCTGCTTCAATGATATAGTGTGTACCGAAGGTATCGCCCTTCTGCTTTGTGATACAATCTACCCTTGATACTGCACATACGGATGCGAGAGCCTCTCCTCTGAATCCGAGGGTGAGTATCCTTGACAGATCTTCCTTGACCGAAAGTTTGCTCGTAGCATGTCTGAGAAATGCCGTAGGCACATCATCATAGCTCATACCGCAGCCGTTATCGGTAATGCGCATATATGATATACCGCCCTGCTGTATCTCTACGGTTATAGCAGTTGCGCCGCTGTCGATGGAATTCTCCACAAGCTCCTTTATCACCGAGCTCGGTCTTTCTATGACCTCACCTGCTGCGATAAGCTCAGACACTTCCTTGTCGAGCAAATGTACCTTAGGCATATTCTACCTCTGTTCTATCTTGATTTTATCATGCCGCTCTTCTTCTGTTCACCGAAGACTGTCAGGTCTTCTATAAAAAGCCCGGGATCGAAATAGTAGGCTCTCAGCTCATCGCTGCGTCCTATTATGCGATAGTGCCTTTCAAGCAGTTTGCCTATCGCAGGGACTTTGCAGTGCCACTGTATCCGTATTCCGTCAATCTCAAATATATCTTCATACCACCATCGTCCGCCGAGAGTGGGGCTTTCCATAGTTACCGACTTGTTCTTGCGAAGTGCGATGAAGCTTTCCATATCATCGGATGTGAGCAGTAGCTTTTCTGCCAGAGAGCGTATGATCTTGTCGTGCTTTCCCACAGGCTTGATATGCTGTTCTTCCTTTTCAAAGAAGTCATATCCATCGGAAAATCCGACTGCGATACGCATATT
>JAFPPJ010000248.1 GCA_017410745.1 Oscillospiraceae bacterium | reverse complement strand
ATGAGAAGCTCATCGCCTCCGCACAGATAGACTTTGACGGGGAGAAGCGAACCATATCACAGCTCTCGCCCTACAAGCAGTCGCCCGATGATGATGTGCGCCGCAGGGCGTGGGCGGCAGAGGCATCCTTCTATATGGACAATGCAGCCGAGCTCGACAGGATATACGACGATATGGTGAAGGTGCGCACAGAGAAGGCGCAGGCAATGGGCTTTGACACATATGTGCCCCTTGCCTATCTCGAAATGACGCGCAACTGCTACGATGCAGAGGATATCGCACGCTTCCGCGAGGATGTGGTGAAGTATATCGTGCCCATCGCAGACAGGCTATACCGTGAGCAGGCAGAGCGCACGGGAGCGGCATATCCGCTGAAATACTCCGATACGCTGCTGCGCTACCGCGACGGCAACGCAAAGCCAAAGGGCACCGCAGAGGATATACTCGAGGCGGGCAGACGCTTCTATCATTCCCTTTCCGAGGAGACAGGCACATTCTTCGACTTCATGCTCGAGAACGAGCTCATGGACGTGTACAGCCGCAAGGGGAAGATGCAGGGCGGCTACTGCACGGAGCTGACAGACCTTGAATGCCCGTTCATATTCGCGAACTTCAACGGCACACAGGGGGATGTGGAGGTTGTCACCCATGAGGCAGGCCACGCCTACGCCGCATATGTCAACCGCAAGGAGCGTCCCACCGATACCATGCTCCCCACCATAGAAGCCTGCGAGATACACTCCATGACGATGGAGTTCTTCGCATACTCCGCCGCAGAGGATTTCTTCGGCTCTGATGCGGACAAGTTCGTGCGCACCCATATGACCGATGCCCTGCAGTTCATACCCTACGGGTCTATGGTGGATCATTTCCAGCACAGCGTATACGAGCATCCCGATATGACACCGCAGCAGAGGATAGACGAATGGAAGCGCCTGACGGGTATATATATGCCGTGGATAGACCTTGACGGATCGCCTTTCTGGGGCGAGGGCAGGGCATGGCAGCGTCAGGGACATATCTACGAACGCCCGTTCTACTATATCGACTACTGCCTTGCACAGACGGCGGCACTTGAATTCTGGGTGCTGATGCAGAGCGACAGGCAGGAGGCGTTCAGACGCTACAGGAAGCTGGTAGGCCTCGGCGGAAGAGAAACATTCCGCGGGCTCATCGCAGCAGCAGGACTTGACGATCCCTTCGGCGGTGCGCTCCGCACCGTGGCAGAGACAGCAGAAAAAGCACTGAGAAAGTGACCGTATACGACCGCATTCATCAATGAGTGGGTGCAGACTATCCTATGTTCCGAGGATAGTACAAAAGGTTTGCCACAAATGCGTATCGGGTAACAGTCGGCTTTGCCGACCGAGTGGGTGCAGGCTAAGCCTGCTGTTCCGAGGATAGTATATCAGTTCCTCTCAAATGCGTATCGGGTAACTCCGGGCTTTGCCCGGCGAGTGGCTCCGGGCTTGCCCGGCGGGTAACTCCGGGCTTTGCCCGGCGAGTGGGCGTGGGCTTGCCCGGCGGGTAACAGTCGGCTTTGCCGACCCTGCAAGATTTTCCGAGTTTTCGCCTTTCTTTCATAAAACTGTCACTTTGATGGTGTATCATATGACCATCGAATGAATTTCTCATAAGTGCAGCAAACAGGCTGCACGATCATCTCCTCTCATCTCATAGCAAGCTCCCCCGTTCATGCGAGCGGGGGAGCATTGTGTTTGTACATACGACAATAAGCCGGCAGATCGCTCTGCCGGCTTATCTATTAAAAAGGAAAAGTATGAAAACGTTTATTCCGTAATATCATTTTCGGGGTATTCAAGAGGGGTCTGCGCCTCAGCCTGCATGGTGTCAAGGTCAATGGTCATCATACCGCTCCTGCCTATCACGATGAGTCTGTTTTCGTCTATCATCGCACGCTCGAAGGGATTGTCCTCGGAGTCTATGGAGAATGCCTTGTCAAGGCCGTTCTCACCATAGGTGAAGATATAGTAGTGATGAGACTCGGTGGTGACGGGGAGACCTATTATCATGTGGCCGGCATCGGTGAGTATCGCGTTCTTGTCGGTCACCGCATCCGTCATGGAATAGCCTGCGGTCACAAGATAGGAGTCCGCAAGAGCGCCGTTCTCGTATGCGCTGAGCACAAGACCGTCCTCGGTCTGTGTAACGCCTACGGATACGCTGTCCGTGAGTGCTACGGTGTCGGGAGCGGAGAGGGCGTCCTCTGTCTGCTCGCTCCTGTCAAGATCGACTGTGGTGCCGTCGCTGAGTATCGCGTAGTTGTCCTCGTATCTTACGGTGACATCCTCGCCGGGGAGCAGCCTGTATGCGGTGTTCACAACATTGAGGTCGCTGTTGAGCGAGTAGATATTGGTAAATCTTACGCCCGTACCGTCGTCATCGGCAGCAGCCATGCGGAACATTCCGCCGCTTTCAGCCATAGAGCCGGGTATTACCCTGCCGTCAAGATGAGCGGTGCTCTTGTAGCTGAGGTCGCCGTTGAGATTGAATGCGGTAAGGTATGTCACATCCCTGCCGTCCTCTGAGGATATGCCCGTCACATAGAGAGTGCTGTCGGAAATGAAAATGTCGGGCGAGCAGCCGAGGACT
>JAFPPJ010000247.1 GCA_017410745.1 Oscillospiraceae bacterium | reverse complement strand
CCACAGCTCACGCACGCCGTGCTCATAGCAGGCTGTCATCTGCTCCCATACCACCGGCAGATATGAGGAATTGATCCATTCATAGGATACGGGATCGCCGTGATAGTCAAAGTGATAGTACATGCCAAAGCCGCCCTTGTGTGTGCGCATCTTTTCATCGGGCAGTGTGCGCAGATAACCATGGTTGTCGTCGCACAGCATGAGTATCACATCTTCAAGCTCCTTGCTGTCGCAGAGCCCTTCGGTCTCATCGTCTCCATAGTAGTACGGCTCCACTTCCTTGTACAGTGCGAGCATACGGGGGACTTTCGTGAGATCCTCGTTCACATTTTCCCTTATAAGACGGTTCTGTGTTTCGAGCACATCCCGGAGGAGGTCGATGTTGTCCTTTAATGTGGCTGTCTTTCCGAGTATGGTGGAATCTCTTTCACCTCTCATGCCCACTGTGATAACGTTCTCAAGATGGCCGTTGCGCTTGAGCCCGTCACGCCAGAAATTAGTGATGCCCTCACGGTTGCTCCTGAAGTCCCACGCATCGCCGTATATGGAGTCCTTTCCCCTGAGATAGCGGTATTCCTCACCGTGACGGAGACAGGGCTCATGATGGGAAAGTCCCATGACCACGCCGTATTCATCAGCAAGCTCCGCAGACTTCAGTCCCGGGCCGTCACATGCAAAGCGTCCCGACCACATGGCAGGCCAGAGATAGTTGCCCTTCATTCGCAGAAGCAGCTCGAATACGCCCTCATACATATCTGCATTTATGCCGCCGAAGTGCTTTGAGCACCATGTGCCGAAAGCAGGCCATTCATCATTGATGAAGAAGCCTCTGTATCTTACCGACGGCTCCTTCGAGATATATGTGTCCTTTTCGTCAAAGGATACGGATACCTTTTTCGGTGCAGGCACGCCTGCCCAGTTTATGAGCGGGGATATGCCTATCATGTCCGATATATGGAACAGTCCGTATATTGCGCCTCTTTTGTCGCTGCCGACTATGATGAGCTCATTTCCCACAGGGAAGAAGCCGTATACCTCACGCTTTCCCTCTATATCGGAAATATCAAGTCCGAGAGCGCTTGTGCGCTCCCGGATGACACGGCTGTCTGTGAGACCGAAAACGATGTCTGCTGTATCCTTTTCTTCGCCGCTGCCGACGCACTTGTGTATGTCGTCGAGCACCTTGCCTGCGATCTTTACTATACCGCTGAGGCAGTCATCGTCATGTACAAGTCTTATCCTTGTATTAGCTGTGATTATCATATGGTCTCCTTATTTATTGAGAGTGAATGTGCCGAACATCGCACTTCCGTCACCGTGATATGTGAAGTAGAGAGGATGTACGCCATCGGGGAGAGCGATGTCTGCGCTGTGCTCCTCCCATACATTCGAGAAATCGGTCTCTATCCTTCCGAGGGATTCGCCGTCCCATGAAGTCTTTACGTCGAAGTAGCCCTTTGCATACGCTCTCGTTGTGATAGTCACAGTTTTGACATCCTTGAATTCAAAATATTTGAAGCCTACCGTAACGCCGTCTGTGATATTCGCGATATATCCCGTCTCGATATCTCCGTCCTTGCCGTCCTGCTGTACGCGCGGAGCATTGTGACCGCCTATATAGAGCTCGGGCTTATCCTTGAAGAGGTGGCATGCGATATATGACGGATATGTGCCTTCTCCTGCAAGAGGAGCACCGTTAAGACCGCAGGATGTGATCTCAGCCTGTACGAATGTGCCGTCCGGGAGGAGAGTGAGCTTTTCTGCACAGCCCTGACGGGAGTACCATGTATTGTTGGTATGGCGGTGATAGAATATATACCAGTCGCCGTTTATCTCAACTATGCTTCCGTGATTGTTCGCAGCCGCTGCGATGGGCATATCTGCGGGCTTATAGCTGTCTATGCCTATATCTGCATTGCTTACGAGAACACCCTTGTACTCAAAGCCGCCGAGGGGGCTGTCGCTTATTGCATAGCAAAGCTCATGCATAACCTCGGAGGAGTATATAAAATAGTACTTCCCGTTGACCTTGCGTATGGATGATGCCTCGAAGAATGAGTGTCCCTTGTAGTCCTTGTCTGCGCTGTATTCATATCCGCAGAATACAAGCTGCGGGCCGCTCGTTACCGTAAGCATGTCCTTGTCAAGGGTAACGACCTTTGAGCCTGTCCTGCTTTTGTCGCCGCGGGGACAGAAACCGCTGTAAAGATAGGTCACATCTCCCTCGGTGAGCACGCCCGGGTCGAACTGAGGCTCATCGCCCTCCTTTTCGCCGAGAAGAGTGCCGTCGGGATAATGCACATATCCGTAGAATTCATAGTTGCCTGCGGGAGTGTCACATACCGCAACGGATATTATGGATATCTTGTCGAGTACATAATAAAGGTAATATCTGCCGTCGGGGCCTACCGTAACATCGGGGGCATACAGACACATCTTGCCGTCCTTGTTGCGGGGATCGGCATTTCTCGGATATATCACGCCCTCATAGCGCCAGTCGGAAAGGTCGTCAACAGGCGCTGACCAGCATACATAGTCGCCCATGCAGAAGACATAGCCGTTGAAGAAGTCGTGTGAGCCGTATATATATACACGGTCGCCGAATACATAGGGCTCTCCGTCGGGGATATATTCCCATGAGGGAAGATAGGGATTGAAAGCCTGCTTTTTCATTTTGTTCCTCCGATCTTGTCAGCTGTTTCGTTTGCCAGATATGCCGCCAGTGTATCGCCCTCGGTCTGTGCCTTTGCGCCCTCGGAAGTGAATACCATCTCGTTCCTGTCGCTCTCGGTATATCTCTTCCACTCGGGGAGCTTATTTCCGCAGAGGTCATATCCGTTGGGATCGCCTGTCTTGATGAAATTTGCCCAGTAATCGCACATCTGGCGAGCTATGTCATAATGTCTGCCCGTATAGGGGCGTGTGCATTTTGCGATGGTCTCAAAGAAGAACCAGAGATCGCATGAATGGAATGTGCCGGGATCGTCCTCGCCCGGGATATCGGGATCAAAGCGGTAATAGTAGCAGTCCTGAGGTGAGGGGAGACGGCTCTCTCCCAAAAAGGCTGCCTTTACGCCCACCTCGGGAGCGCATACCGCAGCATAACCGCAGCCCGACTTTTCATACACACCGTCAAGGGAAAGAAATTTCTCGGGATCTGATGCGTTTGCTCTTGCGCATTTTTCCAGCTCTTCCTTATTATCGGCTCTTATGCCGTCGAAGAATTCATTCGAGGTATTGCCCGCAAATACGGGAACACGGTTGCGTGTGCCCTTTACGAATGCCTCCATCGGGTCGCCGTCGTTGAACAGATCATCCTTTACTATAGCAAAGAACATCCTGCCCTTGTTCCTGAGGTCGGAGTATGTGCGCCTGATGAAGTCCGCATCGAGCTTTCGGGCTTCTTCAACTGTCTTCACACCCAGCGCATCGAAGAGTTCAACGCCCTTTTTGCCAGCCTGTTCAAGGCTCTGAGGTATGAAGAAATCATCTATATTATACGGGAATGTGATCATCCCGCTGAATACTGCCGCCTTATTGAAATAGCCCTCGTTTGCCTTGCATGCCATCTGAGCCATAACGCTTCCGCCGCCTGCGGACTGACCTGCAATGGTGATATTGTCGGGATCACCGCCGAAGTTTGCGATATTGCGCTTTACCCATCTGAGACCCGCCTGCTGGTCGAGTGCGCCGAAGTTTGTGGGATCATCGGGCTGTTCGGCAGTCAGCTGCGGGTGACAAAGGAATCCGAAGGCGCCGAGACGGTATGCGACCGTGACTACCACGATACCGCGGCGGGCGAGCCTTTCACCGTCAAATTCCATTTCAGCGGTATAGCCCCACTGGAATCCGCCGCCGAAATACCATACGAGTACGGGGAGCTTTTCATCCGTGCTCTTTGCGTTTGTCCATATATTAAGGTAAAGACAGTCTTCGCCCATGGGTATCTGCGGATCGACGTGCCATTCACGGCAGTATACGTCATCACCTATGCCCGGAGTGTCCTGTACGGGTATCGGTGCAAATTCAAAGCAATCCCGTATGCCGTCCCAGTTTTTGCAGGGCTGCGGCGCTCTCCATCGCAGGTCTCCAACGGGAGGAGCTGCAAAGGGGACGCCTTTGAATGAAGTGATCCTCGGGTCCGCCGCAGGAAGACCTCTTACCTGTCCGTTTTCGGTATTTGCTGTCCTTATCATATAACACCTCACTAAAAAGAGATAAAATCCAATCGTATTCCATTATAATATTTTTGTGCGTTTTATACAAGGGATAATTTGTTAAATATATGTCTGTTTTTGCTATTTTTTGCTTTTGGATTATCAAAAAATGTGATTTCGGGCAAAAAAAGCATTAACCATAACAAAAAATGAATAGCATTTAATCATTTTTTGTGGTATCATTAACATGGTTTGGCCTATTCATTTAGGCTTGAACGTAATGGAGCGTGAATATGAACAAAAGAATAATTGCGGTGGCCGTTTCCCTTATACTGCTTGCAGGATGTGCAGGCGGCACAAAGGATGATGCTGTCACCACAAATACAGAAAACACAGTACAGGACGCTCAGGTATCGGAGACCGAGGCTGCGGCACCGGAGACGGAGACCGCTGAGACCGAGGCGGCAGAGGGCGATGCATCGGCAGAGACTTCGCTCTCGGACAGTGATGCACCTTATATATATGAGGACTTCACTTCGGATACTGCGATCATGGGCAGAGGCCCTGCTACCGCAGAGATAGTCGATGATGACAAGGCTTCCGACGGCAAGGCACTGTATATATCTGGACGCACCGATGCTTGGAACGGCGCACAGTATGATTCCGAGATCTTCCGCGGCAATGAGATAGAGGTTAGCGGCTCATTCAGGAGCGGCAACTCTAATGTCAAGGTGACCATTCAGTTCGATATCCTCGGCAATACTACATATAATCCCATATTCGCCGTAAAGACGAATGAGGATTCCTACAGCAAGGGCAGCGGCAAGTTCAAGGTGCCCGACAATGCCGAGAATATACTTGTATATATCGAGAGCGACAATACAGGGGACATTTATGCCGACGACATTTCTGTAAAAGTAGTCGGCGAATATAAGAAGTTTGACAAGCCAGCAGGACTTGCCTATGTGGATACATCCGATTATCCCTCCCTCAGGGAGCTCTATTCGGAACAGTTCCTCATCGGCACATGCATAAATCCCAAGGTAATAGCTACTCCCGAATACAGCGAGCTTGTGAAGGCACAGTTCAGCAGTGTTACCTGTGAGAATGACATGAAGCCCGAGAGCCTGCTTGACCGCACGGAGTCCATAAGCGATCTTGACAAGTATCAGGAATCTCCTGCGATCAATTTCGACCGTGCGAGAGATGAGCTTGACTTTGCAAGGGACAACGGCATCAAGCTGAGAGCACATACCTTGGTATGGCACTCCCAGACTCCCGACTGGCTGTTCTATAAGGATTATGATACCTCCGGCGAGCTTGCAGACAGAGAACTCATGCTCAAGCGCATGGAGAATTATATCAAGTCCGTCATGGAATGGACGAATGAGAACTATCCCGGCCTTATCTACGCGTGGGATGTGGTGAATGAAGCCATAGACGACGGCGGCGGGATAAGGAAGAGCCTGTGGTATGAGACTATAGGCGACGACTATATCTATAAGGCATTTGAGTTTGCACGCAAGTATGCACCTGCAGATGCCAAGCTGTTCTATAATGATTATAACAGCTATATGCTCAAGAAGCAGTCGGATATCCTGGAATATATCAGGCCTGTGGCTGAAGCAGGAAATATCGACGGCATAGGCATGCAGTCACATCTGAATACGGATGTCAGCCTTTCGCTCTATTTTATCGCAATGAAGCGGTACTACGAAGAACTGGGACTTGAGATACAGGTCACCGAGCTTGATATAGGGCGCAAGGGCCAGGACAACTGGCGTGACGTACAGGGCGATTATTACAGGGAAAAAATCCCGTTGTGTGCCGAACGGCTTTGCCGGAGACGGTCAGGGATCGCTTTTTGGTGTTTGCCGCCTATGGTTACGAGGATTTTTCCGTTCACAGCGCTCTTG
>JAFPPJ010000246.1 GCA_017410745.1 Oscillospiraceae bacterium | reverse complement strand
GAGCCCTTCGGGCAGGGATACCCTAAGAGCGAAGCCGAAAGGAAGCTCAAAGACACAGCCATGCTAAAGTGCATACGGAGGATGTCGCAGATAAGCCTTTCCGGTCTCCTGCGGCGCTTGGACAGAAGCCTTATCGAGAAGCTGCTCACTAAGCGTGATGTGATCGGATATATCCTCGGCTCCGGCGACAATGAGATAACGGCACTCATACAGGAGATGCAGGATGCATACAGCTTTGACTCATATGCCGATGATGAGATATCAGCCATAAGGGAGAGAGCCGTGAAAGCGGCAAAAGGCCCGTGGAAAGCCTATGCTGAAGGCAGGGACATGGAGTGCGGGTCAAGCTTTATCCGGACACAGGGCGAAGATATAGAGCTGATAGGCGCTTCCGTAGATGATCTCGATTTCATAGCTCATGCAAGGCAGGATATACCTTATCTGCTCGATGAGATAGAACGTCTCAGACCTGCCGACATGATCTGAGACGGAAGCTGTATATGTAATGCCCCCGAGCGAAACTCGGGGGCATGATCTGTCATGTCATTTGCGGATGTGCATTTGCCACAGCCGAAGGTTACATTTTATGTGTAATGTTACATATTTTAGCGTGTTTGTATTTCTCTATTGACAGGCACTTTCGGATGTGGTATAATACACATAAGAGCATCAGCTGGTCTCGAGTATGTCGATATCCTCATGCTGGCGGGTATAGAGCTTATAGTAATAGCCCTTCTTTGCCATGAGCTCATCATGCGTGCCGCTCTCGACTATCCTGCCGTCATGCACGGCGATTATCATATCCGCTCCCACTATCGTGGAGAGACGATGGGCTATGACAAAGGATGTGCGGTCATCGGTAAGTGTCTTTATTGCGGACTGTATCCTGCGCTCGGTTATGGTATCGACGGATGCGGTGGCCTCGTCAAGTATGAGTATATCCGGGTCTGCAAGCACCGCTCTTGCAAATGATATGAGCTGCTTCTGCCCTGTGGAAAGTGAGCCGCCGCCCTCCCCTACTACGCTGTCGAGCCCGTTCTCAAGGGACTGCACTATATCAAGGGCAGACACCGCAGCAAGCGCCGCAGTGATCTCCTCATCCGTGGCATCGGGCTTGCCGTAGCGCAGATTGTCGCGGATAGTTCCCGAGAACAGATGGGGCGTTTGCAGCACATATCCGATATGGCTGTGCAGCCACATCACGGAGCGCTCTCTTATATCCCTGCCGTCTATGAGCACCTTGCCTGCGGTGGGCTCATAGAAGCGGCATACAAGGTTCACGAGGGTGGACTTGCCCGCTCCCGTCTCGCCGACGATGGCGGTCATGCTTCCGCGCGGCACATCGAGGGAGAAATCCGTGAGCACCTCGGTATCGCCGTCGGGATAGGTGAAGTTCACATGGTCAAAGCGTATGTCGCCGTGCATATCCTCCCAGTTCTCACGCCTGGGCTCGAACGCGGTGCCGTACTTCTCAATGACCTCGGGAGTATCGCTCACATCGGTGGGGGTCTCCATAAGGTCTACATAGCGCTCCCAGTTGACACCGATGGTGGCAAGCTGTGTGAGGGTGGTGACAAGGTTCTGTATAGGCCAGAGCATACCCACTGCATAGGACATGAACACGGACATGGTGCCTATCTGCATCGCGCCCTCAAGCGTCAGCCTGCCGCCCTGCCACAGCACTACCGAGAGCACGAGTGCTCCTATCATACTGATCGCAGCACCGAATACCGCAGAGATATGCCCCGAGCGCACGGACAGCGCACGCATCTTCTCGGTCTCTGCGAGGTAGCGCTGCTCGGTCTTCTCCTCTACTGCCATCGACTTCACGGCTCTGATGCCGGTTATCATCTCATTCATATGTCCGGTGAGGACGGAGTTCTGCTTTCTTATAAGGCGGTTCACTATGATGAGCCTGCGCTGGAACAGCGCGGTCATGATGCCCGCAAGCACTATCATCACGGCTATCACTATAAACAGCGGCGGTGATATTATCGCCATATTCACAAGCACGCTGACAAGATACGCGCCGCTCCATACTATGTCCATGAGCCTCCATGCCACAGTCTCGCCTATCTTTGAGGTGTCGCTCATAACACGGGAGTGTATCGAGCCTATGCTGTTGCGGTTGAAGTAGGAGAGCGAAAGGCTCTGCAGATGTGTGAATGCGCCGTTCCTGAGGTCGCGGTTGACAGATACCTCTATCCGTCCGCATATGCGGGTGGATATATATGTGCATACGGTCTGTATGAGCAGCAGACCCACATACAGCAGGATGAACACGTGCATGAGATCGAGCGTCATTCTGCCTATGAAGTTGTCTATCGCATAGCGGTTGAACAGCGGGAATATGGAGTCGCATATGGTGGTGACCGAGCCTAATATGAGCATTGCGATATGCCCTCGCCTGTACGGTCTGCCTACCGTCAGCATCATGGACAGCAGGCTCTTTTTATTTCCCTGACTGAAGTTCATAAATGTCCCTGTATATACCTTCCTGAGTGATAAGCTCTGCGTGTGTGCCCTCGCCTGCGATACAGCCCTTGTCAAGGACGTATATCCTGTCGCATCCTGCGATGGTGGTGATGCGGTGGGCGATGATGATCATCGTGGTGTCGGGGTACTTGGTGAAGAGCGTGTTTCGTATGCGTGCGTCCGTCTCTGCATCGAGGGCGGAGAATGAGTCGTCGAGGATGAGCACGTCCGCATTGTCCGCATTTGCAAGACATGAGGCAAGTGCGCATCGCTGCTTCTGTCCGCCCGAAAGGGTCACTCCCCTTTCGCCGACGAAGGTCTCAAGGCCGTTGGTGAATTTCTCCACGGCGCTCATGAGCGAAGCATCCTCTGCTGCCTCGCGTATCTTCTCATCGGTGACCGAGTCGGAGGCAATGCCGATATTATGTGCGATAGTGCCCGAGAAGAGAAAGGGCTCCTGCAATACACGGGCAAAGCGGCGGCGGTAGGATGCGAGCGGGTAGGAATCCGCGGGTCTGCCGCAGAAAACGACCTTTCCCCTAAGCCTTTCCGGGTCGCAGGTGCGCATAAGTATATCTGTGAGGGTGCTCTTGCCGGAGCCTGTGCCGCCTATTATGCCTATCTTCTCGCCGCGCGACACATGAAGGTCGATGCCTTTAAGCACATCTATGCCGTCGGTATAGGAATAGGACACATTCTCAAGGGATATCACGGGGTCGGCATCCTTCATGATATCGCATTCGCCCTCGGCTATATCCTCGGGCACGGCGTTTAGTATATATATTATCCTGTCGATGGATACGCCCGCGCGGGAAAGCTCTGCTATCGTCCTGCCCAGCTCTCTTACGGGCCATGCGAGCATGGAGTTATAGGAGATGAATGCGATATAGTTGCCTGCGGTCATGCCCTTGTTCACGCAGAACACCGCGCCCAGCACAACTATGGTCATTATCTGCAGTCCCGATATAAGGTCGCCCAGCGACCAGAATGCCGCCATAAGATTCATAAGGCGCACCCACAGGGATGTATACTTCTCGTTCTTGTCCCTGAACCTGCCGCATTCATAGGCTTCCTTGCCGAAAGCCCTGACTACTCTTATACCCGTGAGGTTCTCCTGTACGATGGAGGATACCACGCCCTCCTCGCTGTCTGCCTCCATGAAGGTCTTGCCGATCCTGCCGTGGAAATAGGCGGAATAGCCGATGATCACGGGGAGGAACGCGGCTGCTGCGATGGTGAGGGTGATGTCTATGCCCGCCATGAATGCGATGCTCAGCACCACCAGCAGCACGATGCGCACAAGGGATGTGAGCTGCACGGATACGAACTGCTTGACGGTCTCCACATCGGAGGTGCATCGCTGGAGTATGTCACCTGTCTGATTTTTGCCGTACCACGACATAGGCAGACGGTCGGTGTGGGAGAAAAGCACGTTCCTGATGCGCTTGACAAGACGCTCCGCTCCGATGGAATTGGTAAGTCCCTGTCCGTAGCGTGTGAGCGCTCCCGCAAGGGCTACGCCTGCCACCGCAAGGGCGGGTATATACAGTTTCGCGCGGACATTGTCCGCACCGCCCGCAAGGGAGAGGAACATCTCGTTGAAGCCCTCCCTGACCGGGAGGCTGCCGAGCACATTGTCCACAACGCATGAGACTATGCGAGGGTTGATGAGGTCGAGCAAGGCTGTGCCCGCTGACATCACCATTGAAAGGATAAAGAAGGTCAGGCTGCCATGCAGCATCGACCATATGAAAGAGGCTCGTGTTAGCGGTCTCTTTCCGATATTACTGTTCATGTTGTCTCCTTTTTGATGCACGGAGCATCAGCAGAAATATTCACTGCAAAGCTCCGCTATTGATCTTGTCTTGTCCGTAAAGCAGGGGTTCATCATGATCAGATACACCCTGTGACCCTTGACGCGGTACACTATATTATCGCAGTCATAGGAAAGCGTCTCTCCGCCGTGGAATACCATATCGGCATCATGGCCGTCCTCATTCCACCAGCAGAAGCCGTCGGTAGTCCATCCGCAGCCGTAGCCGCTGTCAAAGGTAAGCATGGTATGCATTGACGCATCGCTCACGACTTTCCCTGCGAAGTATGCCCTGTCAAATCTCAGCATATCGAACACGTTGGAATGGATATCACCCGCTCCGCGCGCTGTATGCTGTGCCATATGATATCCGTCGGCCTCCTCGGGCACACTTGTGACATCGCCTGTGGATACAGACGAGGATGCGGTCATACCCAGAGGGGTGAATATCATATCCTCCACGCACTGCTTATAGCTTCTGCCCGTGATATTCTCGATGATCATGGCAAGAAGCACATAATTAGTG
>JAFPPJ010000245.1 GCA_017410745.1 Oscillospiraceae bacterium | reverse complement strand
GAAGCGCAAACTGAATGAAAGAAAATCTCAGATCAGCATTGTAAAGCATTCTGCACTTTTTGACAAGAAATTCTATCTTGAAAACTATCCCGAAGTTGAAAAAAGTAAGCTCTCTCCGGAGGAGCATTATGTAGCAGAAGGATGGAGAAAGGGATATGACCCCTGTGCGAGCTTTTCTACAAAGGAGTATCTGCAGCTCAATCCCGGAGTAAAAAGAGCAAATATATGTCCTCTTGTACACTATGAACGCTACGGTAAATCCGAGGGACGCAGGCTTCATCTTGATGAAGGCGATTACCGTCCTATGACGGAGAAGCGCGATGCTCTGCGTGCTGAGGGTATCAAGGCTCATGCGGATCTGATAAAGAAGAACAAGGGCACGCGCATACTTGTCGTCCTGCACCTTTTCTACATGGTGGCATGGAAGGAGATCAAGGAATATCTTAAAAATCTCGATGTGTACGGATATGACCTTATCGTATCATATACTACCGCGATAGTGGATGAAAATGTACTGGATGATATCAGGCAGTACAAGCCTGATGTACAGCTCTTGCAGTTTGAGAATATGGGATATGATGTGGGCGCATATACGGAGATACTTGCGGATATCGACCTTGATAAGTATGATATCATATTCAAGCTGCAGTCAAAGGGCGTCACCCGCAGAAAGATATTCATATACGGCGAATATATGGAGCGCCGTGACTGGTTTGTGAACCTCTTTGAAGGCTGCATAGGGCCAGACAATGTACATATCACGATAGACAAGCTGAAAAATGATGATCAGGTAGGTCTTGTGGCTGCCGATAATCTCATTGTGGAAGATCCTGTCCATAAGAAAAACATGGTGAACAGATTCCTTGAAGAAAAGGGCTTTGAAGTCCCCGAAACATATCATTTTGTGGCAGGTACATGCTTTGCGGCAAAGGCCTGCACAATGAAGCCGATAAAGGATATGGGACTGAAGGTGAGGGATTATCAGTCCGCCGGCAATGAGTTCACGCTTGCGCACAAGATGGAGCGTCTTGTATGTATCGTGGTGGAACTGTTGGGATACAAATTCTACGGAAATGTGGTAATGGAAGATATTCGTGCTCAAAGAAGAAAGAGCCCCGAGTATTTGAAAATGAAGAAATACAGCGGGATCAGACTGCTTGATGATAAGCGCTTCAAGCTTGATGATGAATTTGTGTTCTTCGCACTCGAGCACAGGCTGATAGAGGACTATGAGCTCGTGAATATCAGACTTGGCGATATAAGGCGCAGATGGGGAAAAACAGTCATTTCTCTCAGGGAGTGCCTGCCATACAGATACCTTGTATCGGGTGACCCCGCTGTATATGAGGAATACAAGAGACAGAACAAGGCAATGTACAAGCTTGATATCATGTCAAGGGAACGCTTTGATGAACTGATGAAGTCCATAGACGAAAAGGGCTTTGAGAACGAGAACGTGATCGTGGTAAACCATCAGAACATCATTCTTGACGGTCAGCACAGATGCTGCTATATGCTCTATAAGTACGGTGAGGACTACGAGATACCCTGTCTGAGGATAAAGGAACTCGGAAAATCTGAGGCAAAGGACAAGCTGGCAGATTTCCTGCATCGTCATATGACACAGACACAATACAACAGACTCCTTGCGGTGTACAAAAAACTCAGAAAATAATGTGAGCCCCTGCTAAATTCCCTTATTTTATATAAGAGGAGGAAAGAGTATGAGAAGACTACTTGCATTACTTACAGCAGTTTCAATGGTCATCAGCACGTCAGTGCCGGTATTTGCGGACAGTATAACGGCTCCGCAGGTGAATGTCCCTGCGGTATCCGCAGAGATATCTCCGGATAAAGTCGGCGACGGCGTAGACTTTGAAGAATATTTCATGACCGATGAGGAGGCGCTTGCTGCCGACAGAGAACTTGGCAGCGGAAGCATCGCGTATGCTTCAAGGTCACCGCGTGCCTCTGCGGGCAATAACGACTACTACTATTCTCAGCTCAATGATGTACAGAAGGAAATGTGGCATCAGCTCGACAGCGCCTGCCGCAGCTTCATAAACAGCAGCACTGATATTACGAGCGAAAGCAACAGCTTTTTTGCAAAGATACAGCTTTCTGGATTTGCTGCAGATGATGCAGATATGGTAAAGCAGACATACCGCCTGTTCTACTACACAAATCCGCAGTACTATTTCCTCTCACATACGCTTTCATTGACAAGATCTCTTTCTGCCGTGTATCTCAGCTGCTATCCCGATTTCAGGGATGCAGAGCAGAGAAGACAGATGATGGATGAGATCAATGCCAAGGCAGACAAATGGGCTGCTATGGTAAATGAAGGCGCATCCGACCTCGAACGCGAATACATCGCGATTGATATCATCGCACAGAATACCTCCTATGTCAAGACCGATGTATACAATCAGTCTCTGGCAGGCGTGCTCTATGAAGGTCAGGGCGTATGCAATGCGTATGCGATGGCGTTCAAATTCCTGTGCGACAGGGCAGGGATGGAGGCTATCACCATAACCTCCGAGACACACGCATGGAATATGGTGAATATCGGCGGCACATGGTATGAGACCGATGTGACTTGGTACGATACCTACGGCGAAGATGTCCGCTGGATAAACAAGTCCTCAAACGAGATGTATGCCCTTGACAGCAGACACCATGCTGTCGAGAATGAACATTTCATGTATGCGGGCATATCCTTCCCAGATTGCTCCTT
>JAFPPJ010000244.1 GCA_017410745.1 Oscillospiraceae bacterium | reverse complement strand
TGTGAGCCAGCGGAGACCAAGAGTCTGCTTTCTTTCAGCACGTACCTCCATAGGTACCTGATAGGTGGCACCGCCCACACGGCGAGCCTTTACCTCAAGCTGAGGCATGATGTTTTCGAGTGCTTCGTTGAAAGCCTCAAGGGGATCCTTGCCGGTCTTTTCCGAAACAATATCGAAAGCTCCGTAGACGATCTTCTGGGCAACACCCTTCTTACCGTCGAGCATAATATTGTTGATAAGACGAGTTACGATCTCAGAGTTGTAAACAGGATCTGCAAGAACCTCTCTCTTTGCGATTCTACCTCTTCTTGCCACAATACTTCCCTCCTTCATAATGATGAATTCACAGGTACTCGCTTACCACAATAAGCGCAGCCGCTAAGCGGCGCAGCAGCAGAGGTCTGCCGTTCGGACGGCATATATATAAACGGAATTCTCCGGATTACTCTGCATATGTGGTCTTGATGTTTTTGAGCACATCACCTGATAATGTGCTTTAAGGCTTGCGCCTTCTGCCGGCTTACTTGCCTGCCTTGGGTCTCTTGGCACCGTACTTGGATCTTGCCTGATTTCTCTTGGCAACGCCCTGAGTATCGAGTGTACCTCTGATGATGTGGTAACGCACACCGGGGAGGTCCTTGACTCTTCCGCCTCTGATGAGTACAACAGAGTGCTCCTGAAGATTGTGGCCGATACCGGGGATATAAGCAGTAACTTCCGTGCCGTTGGTGAGCTTTACTCTGGCTATCTTTCTCATAGCGGAGTTAGGCTTCTTGGGAGTAGCTGTTCTTACCGCGGTGCAAACGCCTCTCTTCTGGGGGGAGGACAGATCTATCGCGATCTTCTTCTTGGAATTGTATCCCTTCTGAAGTGCGGGTGCTGTGGACTTCTTGGCGATCACGTCTCTACCCTTGCGTACGAGCTGGTTAAACGTAGGCATCAATACATCTCCTTTCAAGATCATTATATGCAGACATAACTGCACACTTGACCATTATATACCCTTTGAAACGATTTGTCAAGCCATTTTTTCAGCAGTCATGCACATTTGGTATTTTGCACAAGGCAACTGTCAATTAGCAATTAGGAATTAGTAATGAGTAATTATCGGACAGTATAGGGTCTGGGGTTTAGGGTATAGGGTATAGTAAACTATACCCATAAAATCGGACACCTCTAATTCAGGGAAGTGAACTACGTCCCCGAATATCGGACAGCGAACAAACTGGAAACTTTCTGTATACACTGAAGTACGAGGACAGCGCTCCCCCATTAAAGATGTGGCAACAGCCACTCCTTCACTAAACCCTATACCCTATCAGGGGGGTATGGGGCGCAGCCCCAATAAAGATGTGGCGACAGCCACTCCTTCACTAAACCCTGTACCCTAAACCCTAAACCCTAAATAATACAAGGACCCGGACAGCACTGCTGTCCGGGAACATGTAACATTATCCGAAAAATCAGGACTTGCGCTTGCGTGCAGCCTCAGACTTCTTCTTACGCTTTACTGAGGGCTTCTCATAATGCTCTCTCTTGCGTACTTCAGCTATAACGCCATCTCTTGCACAGTCTCTCTTGAAACGCTTGAGAGCTGCATCCAAGGACTCGTTGTTTCTAACTCTAACTTCTGCCATCTATGTTCCCTCCCTTTGCTGCTTTAAGGAGCAGAGGATCAGCTGTCCCCTGACAGCTGCCGGAAGGAACGAACCCGTAAGGAATGATCCCCCCGTATCGCAACACGCTATAAACGTGATACAACTCATTTATTATATAATTTTTTATGTCTTTTGTCAAGTACGGTATATATATTTTATTACAGAATTTTTTGTCATATTTTTGTTGAAATAGCATAAATCATTCTTCTGTATTTTCACCGTCCGCATCATCATGCGAAGTATCGGCATCGACCTCTTCCACGGGCTCTAAGGGCTCTTCTTCCCTGAGCGTGGTGGTCTCTATGCTCTCCTCAGAAGACTTGTCGGACTTCTTGTCATCCGTCTTCTCATCGGCCTTGCCGGTCTTCTTGCTGTCGGCCTCCTCCTTCTGCTTGCGCTTCTCATTGAGGCCGTCGAGCTTGGACTTGACATTCTCTATCGTAGTAAACAGCGGATAGTCTATGGAGAAATATGTATAGTTCCATCCCCTGTCGGCTATGTCGTAAACTGCGACGCCGTTCTGCTCGCCTATATAGTCGAGCTCGTCGAAGTACTCCTCGCCGTTTATTATCATCTTGGTGCCGCTCCACTCGCAGTCATACTCAACAGGGTTCGACTGCTGCTTCACCAGCTTCTTGATGGTGGTATCGAGCTTGAGGAAGCCCTTGTCCACATCGAGGGTATTGGGCTGGATATATACGCACTTCTTGCCCGTGGACTTGTTCGCCACGTCGAGCACATAGTAGCGGAAAGCGCCCGAGGGCGATACGCCGCTCTCTATGACGGTATCCACCGTAGTCACTCTGAACACGTTCATAATGAGGAAGAACGCTATGCCGCCGAGTATATACATCAGCAGGAACACCGTACCGAATATGGTCTTAGCCGTCTCGTTCATATGACAGCAGAAGAAGCCGAACAGCACTACCAGGAACCCGGGCACGAGAAGCGGCCAGTTGCCCCAGTCGAGCAGCAGCAGCGGCAGATACGCCACCATATTTATCATCGCAAGTATGCAGGTGATCGGCGAATGCCTTGTATAGACGTCAAGCAGGCATATGAGCACGGAGAATACCGATGTGACTACCGCAAATGTCTTCTTGTCGCTGTACTCGATATTGTAGAAGAACACGATGTAGTCGAAATACAGCAGCATCGCGGTATAGACCACGCCGATAAGGCTTACCAGCAGCTTGAACCATTTATTGGTGAGGACCTTCGTCACCTTTTCCATATATCATGATCCTTTCCCGTGAAATAGGTATACATGAGATATTCAAAGCGCTGCTTTCAAGAAAGCAGCGGCAAGCATATGCTTGCCGTTATCCGGGCAGGGTGCAAAGCCTGCTCGGATAACAAGATGGAGCCCGCCGACTCAGCGGCGGGTGACATCGCTGTCTTGATTATACAACAATTCCGCCGGGAAATCAACTACAATTCGGTTTCAATACAGATACAAGTGACCCAAAGTCCCCTTACACGTCTATATCAACGTAATACATAGTGGGGTCGCTCTGATCCACGAACACCCTTACGTTCTGACCGGGCACGAGCGGAGTCTTGTTCGGGTGGAATGAACGGCTGTCGAACTGGAGCGTCTTGTAGCCGTTGTCGTAGTATGCCCTGATGCAGTGGTAGCGAACATTGTTCACCCTGACATTGCCGGGGATCTCCTCCCACCTGTCGCACCACACATAGCAGTCGCGGGCGATGAGGTCGCTTACCTTGATGCGCTTTCTGATATCGCCGACAAGGCAGACTCCTCCCACGCCGCCGAACACCAGACCGAATACAAGGAATATGATATATACGATCTTGCTCTCGCTCTTGAAGTTGCCGGGATGCTGAGGATCGACATATATCTGCACGGTGTCGCCCTCATGCATTCCCGCCACATAGTAGCCGAGCGTGTCGTCGTAGATCCTGCCGCCGTATTCATACTCGATATACACAGTATGATCCGTGCTGTTGCTCCTGCCGTGATGCGTGCGGTATCTCTCGATATCGGTTATTGTCGCGGCAGTGGGCACTGCGGTCTTCTTGAATTTCTCGAAATCCGCCTTCATGAAGACCATCGCGCCCAGCATTATCACGCCTATCGCAAAGAATATTATCCAAAGGAAGGCGGCGGCATCCGACTTGTACTTAGTCATACCGGCCTCCTGTTATGCAGTGAGCACGGTGGAGATCGTATACAGTGCAGGGATAGCGAACATGATCATGTCGCCCGCCGAGAAATGATGTCCGACGAGAGCTGCGATCATGGATATGAGCGTTGCAGCAGTCATTATGATGCCTGCAATAAGGCCGTTCCTGCGTGAAAGGATATCATCCTTGATGCCGCAGTATGCCATATAACCGAAGCATCCCACTGCGAATATGATGCCGATTATGCTGCCCATCACGCCCATGAAGCCTTCTCTGCGGAACATACTGAACATCATCCATGAGATGCCCCATGAACGTCCGGTAAGTATCCTTGTTCCCATGAACAGTGAAAGAAGTGCGATAAGTCCGCAAAGTCCTGTGCTGATCTTATATACAGTTTTCATAATGCCCCTCCTGTTGTGCAGTTTTCAGCCCCTTCGGCTGATGTATATATTGTAGCAGAAACCGCTCCCGATTGCAATTAAAATAAGATTAGAATTGCATTAATCTGGTCGGCAAGGTCGGCAACGCCGACTGGTGCAAGATGTACATTTGATGGGGCCTGGCGTACTGTCCCCGGGACCATGGGATAGTACAAAGGCGCTGTGTGACAAGGCATAGGCGTGGTTCAGGGTCTAGGGTATAGGGTTTAGGGTCTAGGGAAGGTGCGGCTGCGCCGCGCTCCTTAATGGGGGCTATGCCCCCATGCCCCCCTGTGTTCCGACAGCACAGGAAAATGCACGGAAGGCTGAGAATAATCCTGCATTCTGCATTCACACCCTCATGTCTTTTGCGACAGATAGTAATGCTCTATCAGCGGGCGGGCGCTGACATAGAACGGCTCTATCCATTTGTCGAAGTGCTTGCCCATGTCACCCATGATTATCCTGTCCGCCTCCTCGAAGGAGAGACCTTCCTTGTATACCCTCTTGCTCACGAGGGTGTCATACACATCCGCCACCGCCATGATGCGTGCCTCAAGGGGTATCTGCTCCCCTGCGAGCCCTTCGGGGTAGCCCGTGCCGTCCCATCTCTCGTGATGATAGTGTGCC
The DNA here is from genome assembly GCA_017410745.1 of Oscillospiraceae bacterium. Classification (GTDB taxonomy): domain Bacteria; phylum Bacillota; class Clostridia; order Oscillospirales; family Ruminococcaceae; genus Huintestinicola. The sequence continues at coordinate 5,327 of JAFPPJ010000244.1, read as the reverse complement.
ACATTCTCGGCTATGTGGCGGAAGTAGTCGTCGTCCGTGCCCTTGAGTATCTCATGGACTATGCGCGCGCCCTCTGCGGCATGGCTCTTCATCTTCTCGTACTCCTCGTCGGTGAGCTTGCCGGGCTTACGCAGTATCGCGTCATCTACGGCTATCTTTCCGAGGTCGTGCATGGGGGCTGCCTTTATCACGGCATTGCAGAACTTCTGATCCACACGGGGCACATCCTGCTTCATCATCTCGGCACACAGGAATTTCACCACGTCGCTCGTGCGCATGATATGGCCGCCCGTGGAATTGTCTCGGCTTTCTATCATGGCCGCCATGCCGAGTATCAGCTTGTCGTGCATCTGCGCGATATGGGCGGTCTTCTCCTCCACCTCTGCGGCAAGATCCTCGTTATACTTGTTGATGAGCTCGATGTACTTCTGATTGGCGGTATCATCGGTGATATTGAGCTGATAGCCCCTCTTGCGCCTGCCGTTGTATATATGGCTTATCTTCACGAGATACACCATGTCGTCCCTGTGGAAGTACACGGTATCACGGCTGTTGTCAAGCACAAAGTCGCGCAGCCATATGAGCACGCTGTCCTTGAGGGGAGTCATGTCCACAGGGGTATCAACCGCAAGCCCCGCAAGCTCGGGCAGCATCTTCTCCGCTGTCTCGTTGCAGCCGAGATATACATACTCATTGTCAAAGGACACAAGCCCCGTAGAGCCCGTGCGCACGAGAGAATCTATACATGAATCGGCGATATCGTACATGCACATCTCGCGCACTATCAGCAGGTACATCACCTGACCGAAGCAATAGGCGGCGGGAAGCGTCTCCATGCCTGCGTTCAGTATGCGGTCGGCGGCAAAACACGCCACCGATGCCGCCTCCGGCAGGAACATCAGCAGTATAATACGGTTGGGCACGTCGGGCTTCTTTATGCGGCAGTATATCAGCACTCCCACAGTCGCCGCGAAGTACATCGCAAGCACGGCGATGAATACATCATGCATCACGCCGAATTTGGTCACGTTGAGATGCCTGTGCGGGGTATACTCTATCGTATCGTAGAACAGCTTCAGGTGGCCTATGCTCAGCACCGACAGGTATATGGCGGATGTGAACAGTATCAGCAGCGCCTTGAGCAGCCGTCCCAGCTTTATGCGGCACATCTGCGTTATCGCAAGGAAGGCGAACAGCAGCTGATAGCAGCCGCCGAGATATATTATCTTCTGCGCGGTGATCGCCGTGCCGATATTGTCCGCATCTATGAGCAGGACATAACCCATATTCACGATGGGGATGAATGTGAACACAAGGGTGAAGAACACATCGAACCTCTTGCGCCACATCACAGCATAGATACCCGTGAATACCAGCGACAGCAGGAATAGCACGAGATAATATATATACATTGCACATCACCGATTTCTATGACACATACCAACTTTTTTACAGCAAAAAACGGCTATAATTTGAGGGCTTTATTTGTTGACAAATGAATGTTTGTGTGATATAATTCTATGAAAGACTTATGAACTGCGAGGGTGATCTTATGAGGATATATTTCACGAGACACGGCGAGACCGAATGGAACAGGGACGACCGCATCTGCGGCGTGACCGACCTTTCACTCACCGAGGTGGGCTATGAGCAGGCCGAGAAGCTGGCTCTCGAAGTGCCCGACACGGTACAGCATATCATATGCTCGCCGATGAAGCGTGCAAGGCAGACAGCCGTGCCCGTATCACGCAGGCTCGACATCGTCCCCACCATAGACAGGAGGCTCACCGAATGGAACTACGGCACATTCGAGGGGCTTGACCGCAACACCGAGGGCTTCCACGAGGCCAAACTCGAATTCGGCGTAAGGATGCCGCAGGGCGAATCCGCATTTGATGTGGCGGCAAGGCTCTATCCCCTGCTCAGGCACATACCCAAGCGCTACAAGGATGATGTGCTCATAATCACTCACGGCGGAATATGCCGCATGATAGAGCTGTTCGCAAGGGGCATGACCCGTGAGCAGTTCGGCAGCTTCTATATGGACAACTGCCAGATACTCAGCTACGATCCCGCAGACATCCCCGCGGAATGATAAGCGCAAAATCAGCGCACCGGCATCACCGGTGCGCTTTAGTTATGTAGCGGTGATCCTCACTAAGGATGTGCCGTTTAGAATTTTATGCTCTCAAACAGACCGGATATATCCTCTGCATTGCCGTTGAACAGATCCTTGGAGAGCGAGGGAGACAGATGCAGGCATATGGTATATACATCTCCGTCATCAGTGTAATCGCCCATGATGACAGCAGTTCTGTTCTTCTTGTAGACGTATACCGTACCCTGTTCTACCTTCTCCTTCATAACGAGGGTATATCCCGAATTCTTGAAGGACTTGGACTGTGAAGCGGTGGTGTTGCCGGGCTTCATAGTGCCGTACATCTGGAGGGATTCCTTTTCGTCGAAGAGATAGATGGAAGCGTCCATATCCTCCATATCGCCGTTCATAACGATGATAGCACTGCCGAGGTTGAGATAGTTGAGACCTTCGAGCTTAGCCTCTACGTCCTGGATGGACTCGCCCCATGAAACGGTGGTCTTGCCCTTGGAGGATGTGCTCTTCTTGGTGGACTTGGTCTTGGAAGAGGAGGAAGAGCCGTTCGAGAGCTTGCCGTCCTTGCCGAAGGTATAGGACTTGCCGCCGATAGTTACCTTGCCGGTGGTCATTGCGCCGTCAGAACCGAAATAGTAGGTATCGCCGGAGATCTTGATCCAGCCTGTGCGCATAACGCCGTCAGAGCCGAAATAGTAGGTCTTCTTGCCGATTGTAGCGAAGCCTGTGACAGCCTTGCCGTCCTTGGCGGAATTGAAATAGTAGGTCTCGCCGCCTATCTTCTTCCAGCCTGTAACAGCCTTGCCGTCCTTGCCGTAGTAGTATTTGCCGCCGTCTATGGTCTGCCAGCCGGTGAGCTTGGCTGCGATGGTGGTGAGCACGGGCTCGGTCTGAGCATATACGCCCGTAGAAAGAGCGGACATGCCGCTGGTTGCGATAAGTGCAGAGACAGCAATTGCTGCGATCCTTTTCTTCATAATTACCTCTTTTCTGCGGAGTAGCCGCGTTGTGATCCATACGATATTCATATTCTACCATATGAATTCTTAAATGTCAACAAATTCTCGATTAAAATATGGTTAGATTTTGCTAAAAAGCGCTTATCAAAAAGAAAAATGCGGGATGGATACCGATCGGATCATAGTATCAGCAGAACTATATACGCTGCGACGGAGGCAGACATCGCCACCGCTATGAGGGGCAGCTCAAAGAATGCCAGTACCACCGCAACGGCCGGGCCTATGCCTGCGGATATGGTGTTGCCCGTGCTTTCGAGGATCGCGGGCCATGTCATCGCAGACAGCACCGCATAGGGCAGATAGCCCAGCACGCGGCGTATATATGCGGACTTTATCTTTTTGCGGAACACCGTGAAGGGTATCATCCTGATAAGGTATGTGACACCCGCCATCACCGCGATATATGCGAACATCATTCCTCATCGCCCTCCCTGAATATGGCTGCAGCCGCAAAGGACACTGCCACTGCGCATATTATCACGGACATACCTGCGGATATGCCGGGTATATGCCTTACGAACATATTGAGAAAAGCCGCCAGTACCGCAGCAAACAGTACTCCCCTGCTCTTCTTTGCGGCGGGGACTACTATGGCGGTGAACATACCGTAGAGGAGTATGCCAAGTGCGGCGGATATATCAGCGGGGAGTATCTCTCCCAGGAGTGCGCCCAGGAACGTGCCGCCCACCCAGCCCACGGCGGCTATGAGTATCACGCCGTACATATACGCGGGGACGACCTTGTCCGGGGAGGCATAGCACACGGCGAATATCTCGTCGGTGATGCCGAAGGAAGCCGCTATCCGGTGCGGCAAAGTAAAGCTCTCGTCGGTCTTCTGCGACAGAGATATCGCCATGAGAGAATAGCGTATATTTATGACCAGCTGCATTATCGCCATCTGTATGAGCGTACCGTGGGTAGATATCACATCCACGCCCGCCACCTGCCCTGCGGAGGTGAGATTGGTGAGGGATATCATGACGGACTGGAATATAGTCAGTCCCGAATGCACGGCAAGTATGCCGAAGCCGAATGATACGGAAAGATAGCCCAGTGCGATGGGTATGCCGTCGTACAGCCCTTTCAGGAATTTATTCATAGACAGACCCTTTCTGTTGTATATGCATGGTAGTATTATAACATATCATGGCGGTAAATACAATAGGGAATTGTGTACAAGAGGGTATAGGGTCTAGGGTTTAGGGTATAGGGAAGGAGTGAGCTACGCTCACATCCTCAATGGGGGCTATGCCCCCATACCCCCGTACCGCACGGGTGCGTGCTGTACAACATACAGGGTCTTTAGCATAGAAAGCCCTTTCATACTGTCCGATAGCGGACGGTATGAAAGGGCGGACAAATCAGTGATCCTGATACTAATTATCTATTATCTGCTGCAGCACTACGCATATGCCTGTGATGACCGTGCCTGCGATGAGCACTTCTTCGCTGCCCGAAAGCAGACATAGTATGATGATAAGGAACGGCGCTTTCTTCATCTCTTTTCCTCCCTGCGAAGCCTTATCTGTATGAGCATCGCCGCACATATGCATAACTGTGCCCACCAGAGCTTCTCCACGATGCCTGCGATATTGAGAGCAGTACAACTGCCGCTCTTACCGGTATCACGTCTATGATGTACAGCCTTTTTCATTTTGAACTGTCCTTTCTGCGGGAAATGAGGTATATGCTTATGAGAAGCGCTGCATTGATGCACAGCTGCGACCACCACAGCTTAGCTACGATATCCATCATATTGAGTACAAGAAGTATTATCCCTGCTGCAACGAGTACAGCTGCTATTATTATAAGTGCCTTTTTCATTGTTATTCCCCTCTCATTCTTCTGAAAAGTGCGAGCTTTGCTTCCCTGAGCCTGTATGCGTTGACATTGGTGAAGATGCTTCCCATTATCATCGAGCCTGCATTTATCCCCAGGAGCATCCCCTGTATGAAGTCAAATGCATTGTCCGGTATAAACTGAGGTATGAACTGCAGGGTAAAGTACAGTGTGATGGATACCGCTCCCACCGTAAACAGCCTCTTGCTGATGGTGTTGAGCTGCTGCTTTTCATTGGTGCTGACCTCCGCGGCCTTCATAAGATTCCTGTCCATATGTTCTCCTTCCGTGGCACTTTCGCGCTGCCTTCATCCGGGGCTCACCGCCCTTTCGTTGTACCCATCATATCATGGAAC
>JAFPPJ010000243.1 GCA_017410745.1 Oscillospiraceae bacterium | reverse complement strand
GGTGAGGGCACATGGGACACCATCTATTCAGACAGTGATAACCATACTGACGCTCCTGAGGCAATTTGTCAGATCAGCCTGAAGAACGGTCAGATAGGAACAGACGGTAAGAATAAGGGCTGGTATTGATCGGTCATTATTCACAATGTCAATAAACAACAAACAACACGGACAGCCCACTAAATGCGGGCTGTTTTTTTATGCCCGGGCTGCTCATACATGGGGCGACGGACAGGGCATACATATGATATCTCACAGTTGAATGTTACATTCTTTGTATACGTTGACAAAGTTTCATCAAAATGGGTTGTATGTATTGACAATAATGAAAGAATGGGATATAATAGAATACACAAGGAGCATAAACGCCCGCATAGCCTTGTATGCGGCTCCGGGAATGACCCTGGTGAACGTATCGTTTGAGGCGGTCAACTGACACAGTCGGCAGAAGACGCGGCAGGTCGGAGCATCCTCCCTTCTCCCCGGGAGATGGCCTGTCTGAGATAAGGTAGATAAAATGTATACAGAGCTTATAAAGAACTTTTCGCGTATACGGAAATTCATGCAGGAATTCTATGTATACGGATTCAAGAGCAGAGAAGAATATGACAGCATGAGCCGCCGCTCCTATGACGATGAGAGACGGCGCATAGAATCGTTCCTGTCGGGGTCGATACAGTTCAGAAGGACGGCGGATGCGAAGACGGTGTATATCTCCGTGGACAGCAGGAAGAACGAGCACAATCCGTTTTTCAGGGCGTGGAAGGCAAAGAGCTTCACCGACGGCGATATCACGCTGCACTTCATCATATTCGATATACTGTATTCGCCGGAGACAAGACTTACGCTCAATGAGATAAGCGAGCAGATAGACGAGCATCTTGCGGGGTTTGACTGTCCACGTACATTTGATGTGTCCACCGTGCGCAAGAAGCTGAAGGAATACGCCGAGGAAGGGCTCATCATCGCAGAGAAGAGCGGCAGGACGATGCACTACAGCCGTGCCGCAGATGTGCCGCTGCCGCCCCGTGATGTGCTCGACTTCTATACCGAGGTGTCGCCCTGCGGAGTGATAGGCTCGTATCTGCTCGATAAATGCCCCGACGAGGAGACCGTGCCGACAGATACATCGGATAAGGTGAATGACAGTCCCGGCTCGAATGGAACAAGACCTACAGTGGGTGCAGGCTCAGCCTATAATGAAACCGCTTTGACGGATACATCGGATAAGGTGAATGACACTCCCAATGCAAATGAAGCAAGACCGGAGGTGGGTGCAGGCTCAGCCCATAATGAAACCGCTTTGACGGATAAATCGGATAGGACGAATGACAGTCCCGGATCAAATGGAACAAGACCTACAGTGGCTTCGGGCCCTGCCCGATTTGCATTCAAGCATCATTATATCACTGCCGTGATGGACAGCGAGATAATATGTGCGTTCCTCGAAGCCCTTTCCAATGAGTATGCCATATATATAAAGAATGAGAACAATGCAGGCGCACCGTATGTCTATGTGCCGCTCAAGCTCATGATAAGCGCGCAGAACGGCAGGCAGTATCTCATGGTGTATGACATGAGGCAAAGGCGTGTCAAGGCACTGCGCACGGATAAGGTAGTATCCGTGGAAAAGGCGGGCAGATGTGAGGATATGCAGAAATACCGCGATATATGGGAGAACATGAAGGGGCATGTATGGGGCATAAGCACGGAGGGCTTTTCGCCCGACCGCATGGAGCATCTGGATATGACGGTGCATTATGACAATGACGAGCAGCATATACTCAGAAGGCTGCAGCGTGAGAAGCGGTGCGGCACGGTGGAAGTCATAGATGAGAATACCGCGAGATTCTCCGCAGACGTGTACAACGTGACGGAGCTCATACCGTGGGTGCGCACGTTCATATGCAGGATAACGGAGATACATATATCGGATGAGGCGATAGAGCGCCGATTCCTTGACGATATACAGAAGATGTACAGGATGTACGACGAGGTGTGAGATGATATTCAGCGAACTTTACAGCTCATACTACAATGCAGTGGCAAAGATACTTGCCGCCGCCGCAAACGGCGATCTTACGGATAAGGCGCTCCGTGAGATCGTCAGCGCCACCGCATTTGACGAGAGCATACTGACAATAGAATCGGCGCTGAAGTCGGAGCAGTGGCAGCTTCTTCACAGCGACGGCACAGCCTGTACGGAGCATATACCCACGATGCCGCTGACAACGCTGCAGAAGCGGTGGATAAAGGCGGTGTACTGCGACCCGAGGATACGCCTTTTCACGGATGATGTGCCCGCATACCTTGCGGATGTAACGCCGCTGTTCACAAGCGAGGACTACTGTGTATTCGACAGGTATTCCGACGGGGACGACTACAGCGATGAGAGATATATCGGGCATTTCCGCATGATACTCGATGCGGTGAAAAATGAGCGTGTGCTCGAGATGGGTGTCATGACAAGATACGGCAGAGTGCGCCGTACCGTGATGCTGCCGCGCTGCATAGAATACTCCGAGAAGGATGACAAATTCCGTGTGACGGGGGACAGCGACATACCCGCAAGGGTGATAAACATCGGCAGGGTAGTTGATTGTAAGGAATATGCGGGAGATATATCGCATCTTACGGCGCACGCATCGCAGCAGGACACGGTGGAATTTGACCTTTACGACACGAGGAAGGCGCTTGAAAGGGCGATGATGCATTTCGCGCATTTTGAAAAGGAGGTCGTGAAGACAGGCGACAAGCAGTACCACGTCACGCTGAAATATGAGCACAACGATGAGACGGAACTGCTGATAAGGGTATTGTCGTTCGGCCCGCTGATAAAGGTGACTGCACCGAAAAGCTTCATATTGCTCGTGAAGATGAGGCTTGAACGTCAGAAGCAGTATATACCTCATACAGGGAAAAAGGAATAGTATTTGCGGGAGGCGTACATGAAAAGTAAAATTATCAGTTGTCTGAATTTCATCTGGGCGGGTCTTGTCGCATTTTCGTTCCCGATATGTTTTGGCTGGATATTTCTTGACATAACGGGACACTCAAAAGGCTACAGCTATGATCTGGGTTCGGAGAAGGATATATCCATAATGATCGGATGCATTGAACTGGTGATCTGGCTTGCGCTGGCGCTGCCGTCGAATATCTATGTATTCCGGAAAATGCGGGACAAGGGGAAGGCATGTCTGCTCATCCCGGTCATATATATAGTGCTGGCTGTGATATGCATAATGCTCACCCATGGCGGATGGACGGCATATGCAAAGGAAGTATTCAATATAGGATAAATGCAGTGCCTCCGAGTAAATTGTCGGGGGCATATTTTGCAGAGGGCTTTTTTTGCCGGCATTTTTGTTTTCGCAGATTTTTTTCCGTGATTAATTCTGTTCGGTATGTTAGAATAGGAACATCGAAAGTCACTTACAGCAAATGATGAATGGTATAGTGGTTTATACACACCTATTGCATAGGTGAAACGCAGGTTCGAATCCTGCTTCATGGAGTGACTTGAAAAAAGGTCCATACAGCAAACGCGCTTATGCAGATGATTAGGGATCATTTTTTACGGACCTTGTAAAAAGACTGAAAGACTCTAACAGCAATTAATAATCAACTGTCCAATTGATCAACACGAGTCTTGTGTAGTCTGAAAGAGAGGATACTATGAACAGACTTATTGAACTTTTAGGCGGTGCAGACAGGACCCGCACCGAAAACGGCGCAGCGGCACATATGTCCACAGGCTCCGACTGCCTCGACCTCTTCTCATCGGTGGGCGCGCTCCGCTCAAATGACGAGGAGGACATATACACACGCTTCATACGGGCATATGCGGAAGACCCCGACATGGCTGTGAAGATACTCTTCTATGCAAGGGATGTGAGGGGCGGTCTCGGCGAGAGGCGCATATTCCGCGTGATACTCAGAAGGATGGCATTCGATCATCCCGAAAGCGTAAGGAAGAATATCGGATACATATTTGAATACGGCAGATACGATGATCTCATGGTGCTCATGGGCACTCCCTGTGAGGATGAAGCGGCATCGTACATCGCACGGCAGCTTACTGCGGATGTGACGGCACTTGAAAACGGCGGCGAGGTATCGCTCCTTGCAAAGTGGCTCCCTTCCGTAAATGCGAGCAGCGCAGAGACGGTACAGACTGCAAGACGTCTGGCAAAGCATCTCGGCATGAGCGAGAGGCAGTACAGAAAGGTGCTGGTATCTCTCCGTCAGCGCATACATATAATAGAGAACGACCTGCGCACCGGCGATTACAGCTTTGACTACGAGAAGCAGTGCTCAAGGGCGATGTACAAGTACCGCAAGGCGTTCATCCGCAATGACGGCGAACGCTACAAGGCATATCTTGAAGATGCGGCAAATGGCATACGCACTATGCACACATCCAATATATACCCCTATGAGATAGTGGAGGGCGTGCTCGGCAAGAACCTTGCAGGCAGGAATATGGCAGATCTCAGTGCGGATGAGGTGAACGCCCTCAACACCATGTGGGAAAATCTCCCCGTATACGGCGGCGGCAACGCTCTTGCGGTAGTGGACACATCGGGCTCGATGTACTGCGGCAAGCCCAAGCCCGCCAGCGTGGCGCTCTCGCTGGGCATATACCTTGCGGACAAGAACAAGGGCGCATTCGGCGGCTGCTTCATGGAGTTCTCCGACAAGCCCACGCTGATAAAGCTCAAGGGCAGCACCTTCGCAGAGAAGCTCCGCTATGCCGCATCCTTCTCGCGTGTGGCGAACACGAACATAGAGGCTGTGTTCGAGCTCATACTGCGGACAGCGGTGATAAACCGTCTTCGCAGCTCTGAGCTTCCCGAGACGCTCATACTCATCTCCGATATGGAGTTTGACTGCATATCGTCTCATGCGGACAGGACTGTGTTCGAGCACGCAAAGAGCCGCTATGAACATCACGGCTATGCGCTCCCCCGCATCGTGTTCTGGAATGTACAGAGCAGGAACGCGCATCAGCCTGTGCGAATGGATGAACGCGGCGTGATACTCGTATCGGGCTGCACGCCCAAGACCTTTGAGATGGTAGCCAGCGGCGAAACATCTCCTTATGAATTCATGTTAAAGACCCTGTCTGCTGAGAGGTATTCACGGATAACCGCATAGCAGACTGAGGTCTGATATGCGGAAAGAGTGATACTATGTTTGATATAAAGGGTAAGATCAATACGGCGGTATGCTATGCAAAGGTAGTAGAGGATGCCGCCATCGAGCAGATACGCCGGATGTGCGACTACGCACTTACCGACGGCAGCAGGATATGCATCATGCCCGATGTACACTTTGGCAAGGGCTGCACCATCGGCACTACCATGACCATAACCGACAAGGTATGCCCCAATCTTGTGGGCGTGGACATCGGCTGCGGCATGTACACCGTGGAGCTCAATGAAAGGGACATCGACCTTGCGGCGGTGGACAGGGCGGCGCACATCGTCCCGTCCGGCTGCGATGTATGGGAGGGGCGTGTGGAGAGATTTGACCTGACTGCGCTCAGATGCTACAGGTATCTGCGTGATGCAAGGCGCATCGAGCGCTCCCTCGGCACTCTCGGCGGCGGCAACCACTTCATCGAGATAGACCGTGCATCGGACGGGCGCTGCTATCTCGTGATACACTCCGGCAGCCGCAACCTCGGCAAGCAGGCGGCGGAGTACTATCAGTCCCTGGCGGTGGACCTCCACAAGGGCAAGGAGAAGTATTTCAAGATGCGCGATGAGATCATCGAGGTATACAAGGCAGAGGGCAGACGCACAGAGATACAGGCTGCACTCAAGGAACTCGCACGCTCCTATGTGGCAGCAGAGCTTCTCGTACCCGAGGATCTCTGCTGGCTCTACGGCGATTTCCTGGCGGACTACATCGCTGATATTGAGATAATACAGCGCTTTGCCCGCAGGAACCGCGAGATCATCGCAGAGAAGATAATGGATATGGCGGGGCTCACCGCTGCGGATGCATTCCACACGATACACAACTACATCGACACCGATGAGATGATACTGCGCAAGGGCGCGATCGCCGCTCACAAGGGCGAGCGCGTGCTCATCCCCATAAACATGAGGGATGGTGCGGTGATCGCTGTGGGCAGGGGCAATCCCGACTGGAACTATTCCGCGCCGCACGGCGCCGGCCGTGTGATGTCCCGCACTGCTGCAAAGGATAACATCTCCCTTGAGGAGTATGTGAAGTCTATGGAGGGGATATACTCCACTTCGGTGAATAACAGCACGCTTGATGAGTCGCCTATGGCATACAAGTCCCTTGACGACATCATCAGCGTGATAGATGAGACGGTAGACATTATCGACATCATCAAGCCCATATACAACTTCAAGGCGGCCGGGGTCGGCAAAGCCGACAGTTACCCGATGTGCATTTGAGAGGACATAGATATACTATCCTCGGAGCATTGGGCAGTATCATCGACAAGGATGGCAGGTGAAACCCGGGGTCGGCAAAGCCGACAGTTACCCGATGTGTATTTGAGAGGACATAGATATACTATCCTCGGAGAACATTGGGCAGCACGGGCAAATCAATAACAGCAACGGTATCGTTCATGCGGACGGTACCGATATGCGGGAGTAGCTCAAGTGGTAGAGCATCATTAACTGTATCTTGCAAAAGATATGTAACAGCATATGATCCGAGTGTCGGCGGTTC
>JAFPPJ010000242.1 GCA_017410745.1 Oscillospiraceae bacterium | reverse complement strand
TCAATGCATCAAAGTAATGATTTATACTGCCGGATCCAGATAAATACAGTATAATACCACAGCACCTGCTTCATATGCATAAAAGCCATGAAGCATTTTGCGCTTCACAGCTTATCGGTCAATTTATCTCTGCTGTCCTGCAAATCCCCAGTTTTCCATCGGCGGCTCATTTATCACAATAAATATGTCCCGCGGCGAAACTTGCAGTCTCTCGGATATCTTTGATGTGATATATCTTATGGCATTCCCCTTCTGTGCGGTGCTTCTTCCGGGGAATATCGTAAGCTCTATTATCATGAAATCATCCGTCTTATCCGATGCGCGCTCGAAGTCCTCGCCGTCAAGCTCGTATATGCGCTGAAATCTGTCTTCATCGTCTATACCGAACGCCTCTGCAAGACCCTCATGGATACAGTCAAGCAAGGTTTTCTTGTATTCCCTGTCCTTGCCCTTGATCATTTCCACTCTGACAAGCGGCATAGTTATCCACCTTCCTGTTTCTACATTATGACAGACTTCACCCAATCGAGCAGGCCATCGGACTCATATACCACGAGTTCCTGCCATATACCGCTGTAATACAGCCCTTCTCCCCTGGCGGAGTTTTTCTTGCTGCCATATACATACTGCGGCCTCAGAAACGGCAGATCGTTCCATGTGCCGCGGTTCTTTCCCTTCATGGTAAGCACCCTGTCTGTGCGGCAGTCCAGCACGCCATACCCTTTCTTCGTCTTGTCAAGGGACAGTCTTTCCGACGGCAGATATATGGCATTCGTATCGGAAGTGAATCGGGAATGGGGATGCCAGTAAAACTTCTGTATCTCCGTCCTGTCCGTGACGATATCTCCTATCTGCATATATCCATAGATCACATGAAGATCGGCGCTGCCATAGAAGTCATCACTTCTCTTCACGAACCTCAGTTTCCCGTCTTTATACTCTGTCTGACGGAACCACCCGAAAAAGAGGAATATATCCCCCTTCTCCACATGAGAATTGCGCAGGACGCCCTGGGCTGCTCCTATCTGACCAAATGCAGCTCTGTGATCCGGTATGCTTTTTATCCTGACATCATCCCTTATATCCGGGTCAACATGGCAATGCATGTATTTCCCGGACGGATTGATATCTGCGAGTATATCGGAGTATCTGCGGCCGTCGTACTGCAGTTCATCATATCTGTCCCGATCATACTCCGATGGTATGGGCATAGACAGCAACGTCCCGTCCGGCATGATAGGGCTCGGACAGCCGCCGTTCGATGAGTCAAACCCTTTTCGTGACAATATGATCTTCATTTGCAGCACGCCCTCTTCCTGATGGGGGTATTCGGCTTATGTATCTTATTATCCTTGTATTTCATACATTCGGCAATTATTTTCTCCGCTGTTTTGCCATCATATATCTTTCTTCCTCTGAAAGGCGGGGCATATCTCTTAATCAACTCTATATCAACTGCGTCTTTACCGAGATATATGAAATCATCGGACAAAATAACGTATTCACCAGCAATATCCCTTATATTCTGCTCCTCATCAATATGCACGCTCTCATTCCATAGATTATGATTGCGCACAAGATGGCCGTTTATAAGACTATATATGTCGTCCAAACGGCCTTTGGAGAACGTGCCGTAGTATTCTGTCATAGTTATTACATCGGTAACTCTGGCAAGATAAAGAAACTTGCCTCTGTAGAGGCCTAATATATATACATCGTCTTTACTGTAATCAATACCATTACGTTTGCAGCCTATCTCATATCTAAGGCCGGTCTTTACAGCTTTGCCGTTTCTGATCTGACCACCCTTACAGCACGCAAGGGACAGCAGTCTTTTATCGACACAGGGTGCAAACCCTGTGTCTGAAGTCAGACGATACATAAACAGATACTTCATACTATACCTCTGCCAACAACTTTGATCATATCCATGACAACTATTCTTTTGCGAGCTTCTTCTTCATTGTTTCTATACCATGCTTAGCCACTTCCAGATCCTCCTCCGAAAGTGCTCCGCTGAATGCGAACGACATCTTATACCCCTCGTATTCCTCATACGCGCCGCCTACGAACCCACATTCACCGAGTATCTTCACATGTGCGGGATCGCCGCTGTCCGCCTGTGTCGCCATTGCCTCGCCGCACTTAGACCAGGCTATCGCTATCAGGTTCCAGCCCTCCTTGAAATTGAAGGGTGTTTCCACGACCTTCATCCCGCCGACCCAGTCAACGCTCTCGTTTTTGTTCAGGACTGCGCCTGCCGCAACTCCCTGTATATGCATCTCTTCGGCCTTAGCCTTCATTTCTTCGAGTACACTTGTCAGGTACTCTCTTAATCTGTCGTTTGTCATATGTTCTCCTGTCATGGACGGTCTGTCACTTACCGGTGTTTATCCCCTGCTCACTTGAAGGAGTGCAGGAACTTGACGAAATCCGCCTTGTTGAGATCGGCTATCTCGCTGTACCCCATATCAAGCGATGCTATCGCCTGCATCTCATCATCTGTGAGCGTAAAGTCCCATATGTCGATATTCTGCTCGATGCGCTCCTTATGTACGGATTTAGGCAGGATGCAGACACCTCTCTGCACATTCCATCTGAGCGCAGTCTGTGCTGCAGTCTTGCCGTATCTTGCGCCGATCTTAGCGAGCGTAGGATGTGTGAATATATCAAATCTGCCCTCTGCAAGAGGAGCCCACGCCTGCGGTGCGATACCGTATGACTTCATTAGCTCCAATGCATCTGCCTGTACAAAGAACGGATGCAGTTCGATCTGGTTCACAGCAGGGATGATGCCTACCGTCTCACAGAAATTCGCAAGCACGGGCGGGTAGAAGTTGGATACTCCTATTGCACGGACTATCCCCTCTTTGTATGCCCTCGTGATGCCTCTGTACCCTGCGAAATAGTCATCGAGCGGCTGATGAAGAAGTATAAGGTCTGCATATCCGAGTCCCAACTTGTCAAGCGACTCCTTCACCGAGTCATATGCCGCCTGCTCGTCCATTTTTGATATCCATACCTTAGTGGTTATGAAAAGCTCGTCGCGTGTGACAATGCCATCGGACACCGCACGCTGCACAGCCTTGCCCACAGCCTGCTCATTGTTATATGCCTGCGCCGTATCTATGAGCCTGTAGCCTGCACATACC
>JAFPPJ010000241.1 GCA_017410745.1 Oscillospiraceae bacterium | reverse complement strand
GCACCTTCGGATGCATGAGCTACTACTTCGTAAGGGAGCAGGGCGGCAATTTCATATATCTGTATGTCAATGTGCTCGACAATGACTTCATAGATGCGGGACCTGCGGCACTCGACAGCATAACGCACGCATAAATAGTTCTTATCTCGCACATACGCTTAAAGCAAGCGCTGTGCGTAACGGCTGTAAACAGGATATTCTGATGAACGGGGGGATGAAAATGGAGACAGTCATTGAGTTTGTAATTGAGCTTTTCGGTGAAGGGATAGGGCTCATCATGGAAGAATGCCTTGAAAAATGCGGGAAAGGCAGCATAGCCGCGAGGATCGCGGCAGGAGCTGCGGCTGTCCTCATTGCGGCGGTGATCGCCGTTCCGTTCATATTACTCGGAATAGACATATCGGGGGCATTCGGCATCGCACTGTTCGGTATCGCGGCAGTGATATTCATGTGCGTGCTGTGTGCCGTGATAAAGCGCTTTAATAAAGGCATATCGAAACATGATGAGCGATAAAGGGGAAGGGGGTCCTGCAAGAGCAGGACCCCTCTTTTTGTCAGAATTTCCCCAGCGGTGCAAGGGATATATCAGTGCCCTCTATGGCCTGCAGTATCTCATCCTCGATGTCGATGTGCATGAGATATATCTTCGTACCGCTGTCAGACAGAGCTTTGAGCCTGTCTATGGCGCTTCCGATATACAGATGCACGGGTGAGAATACCGCGGATATCTCCGAATACAGCACGGTGTCGGGCGTGATGTACGGCAGGAACGGGTCGAGCGTGTTGGTGTCGCCCGTGTACACGATGTCACAGCCCTGCACATCGAGGTGAAAGCCGAAGCATCTGCCCTCAAGTGCCGCAGCGTGGGAGGTGGGGATCACAGCCTTCACCCATTTCAGGGAGGCCGCGTCCGCAATATCAAAGGATGCGGGCTCACAGCCGTCAAGGTGTTCGCACAGATACCGCAGGTCAGCCGCTACTTCATCGGAGGGAGCGGCTATGGTGACGGGCACTCCGAGCATGAAGTATGCATAGTGTATGAGCATGCCTATGCCGCTGATGTGGTCGCTGTGGGTATGGGTCACGAGCACATATATCCGGCGCAGTTCCTGCAGCGAGCGGCAAAGTGCGATGGCGCGCTGTAATGTATTCATCGAGCAGTCGATGAGCACGAGATCGCCGCCGTCGATGAAATAAGCATTGTTGTTTTCAGGGGCGAATGCCGAGCCTCTGCCTAAAAACTCAAGCATGGTTTTCCTCCTGTCAGGATATGACTCTGTTCCTGCCTGTCTCCTTCGCGATGTAGAGGTTCTTGTCGGCAACGCCGATATTCTCGGCGATGGTCTTGGCCTTGTTGAATGCGGCACAGCCGAAGCTTGCGGTGAAGGTTATGTCGGCTTCCGAGGTATGACATACGCTGCTCTCGATCTTCTTGCGTATCTCCTCAGCCTTGTCAACACACGCCTCGATATCGGTGTCGGGCATGATCATGATGAATTCCTCGCCGCCCCATCTGTATACGCCGAAGCCTTCCGTGCAGCAGGAGGACAGTATATCTGCCATGAGCTTGAGCACCTCATCGCCCGCATTGTGGCCGTAGGTGTCGTTTACGCTCTTGAACTTGTCGATGTCGCATATGAACAGTGAGAGGCAGTGGCCGCTCTGATTGATGGCGGTGTCATATTTCCAGCCGAAATCGCTGTAGAAGCCCATGCGGTTCTTGAGACCGGTGAGCCTGTCGGTATAGGATTCATCGAGGAATACATCGGACTCGAGGGCAAGGCCGCATATCACGGCTGCAAGGGACAGCTTCCTGCTGTCCTCCGCCGGATCGAAGCCGCCGTCGAGCTTGTTTATTACCTGATACGCACCGATGTACTCGCCCTTGATATTGGATATGGGCATAACGAGCACGGAGCGGGTGACATAGCCTGTCTTGCGGTCTACTTCGGGATTGAAGTCGGGGTCGCTGTAGGGATCGTTGGTGACGATGAGCCTGCCCTCACGCAGTGCCTTGCCCACAAGTCCCTTGCTTTCGGGTACGACTATGGTGTCCGCATCGGTAGCGGCTGCAGTCCATAATACATGCGCCTTCTTGTCCCATTTCCAGAAGCTGGCTCTGTCTGCATTGACAAGCACCTTGCCAAG
Organism: Oscillospiraceae bacterium; assembly: GCA_017410745.1. Lineage (GTDB taxonomy): Bacteria > Bacillota > Clostridia > Oscillospirales > Ruminococcaceae > Huintestinicola. The sequence goes on along the minus strand of JAFPPJ010000241.1, from coordinate 2,333 downwards.
TCTCGTGAGATAGGAGAATATCTTGGTGTGTCCCTTGTTGGGGAGCACATCGCTCATATCATCATACAGCTCGGCTGATACGTTGTATATCTCGGTCAATATTTGTGAACTTTCCATAGTTACCTCCGGTGATCGAATGTGGAGCGTGCAGATGCAGCACCCATATAAGTATATCATAATTCGGGCGGTTTGTCAGTATGACTGTGGATTTATCGGCGACGAAAATTATCGTGAAAAGTTGTGCAAAGCATACAAATCGCCCCGCGGGATGCGGGGCGACTGCGTTTTGATCTGAAGTTACCGAGCCGCTGATATTGCCAATTCTGCAAATATATCAACGTCTCGCTGTCGGCCGTGTCAGCTTACTTAGCTGTGAACATTACTACGTTTGCCTTGTCCTCTGCGTGGGAGAGGCCGAAGGGTATGTATTCACCGTTTACATAGGGTACAACGTAGAAGCCGTACTTTGTGCCCTTCTTGAGTGTGCTGCTCTTCCATGTGAAGGCGAGGTTGGTGGTCTCACGGGTGTCGATCTGCTTGTAGTTCGCATCCACGAGTACTACCTTGTACTTGGTGGCAGAAGCCTTGCAGTCGGTGTACTTGCTCCACTTGAGCGCCGCCTGTCCTGCCGTTGCCGTGATGGTGGGCTTCATGCCTGCGCGGGTCGTGCGTGTAGCGGGACGCTTGAGAGGAGTGAGCTTGCCGTCAACGAGCGCCTTTACATAGAATTCGGTGGAAACGTTGTTTTTGAGCTTGGTCACGAGGAACTTGGTAGCGGTCGTCGTGCCTGCGAGGGTGTCTGTGGTCTGACCGGACTGACGGTAGTAAATGTAGTACTTCGTCGCACGGGGCACGCTCTCATAGTAGAGCCATACCTTCTGATTGCCCAGCGACAGCTTGGTTATCATGGGCGCATTCACGGGGACAGTCCACTGTATATAGGGCTTGTCCGCCGCATCCGTCCTTGTGAATGTGGGGTATACGCCGTTTACATAGGGCTGTACATAGAAGCCGTAGGTCTCGCCGTTCTTGAGCCCCGTCCACTTGAATGACAGCTTGGATGTGGTCTTGGTGTCGCGGACGTTGCTGTCCTTGTCGATGCATACCACGCGATAGCGGGCAGCGCCGGGGAATGCATCCCATGTGATGTTGATGGCTCCGGACTCCACTGCCTGAGTTTTGCACTTCACGCCGTAGTCCTTGAGCACGGCGGTCTTGACGTTCTTCTGGGAGGTCTCAGCGCCGCCGCTCACGGCAGTCACCCATACCTCGTATGTGCCGTTGGTGAGACCGCCGATGTATGCACCTGTCTGTATGCCTGTGCGCTCTATGGTCTTGGAAAATGTGCCGCTCTTGATGTGTACGAGGTATTTGTCCACGCCGTCAAGAGCCGCCCATGTTACCGTCATCTTGCGGTTGCCGGGCTCTACCTTGATTATTTCGGGAGAAACGCTGATGCGGATGTACTCGCCTGCGGCGTCTGCGGTGAATGCCGCATATTTACCGGTGCCGGATATTACAGCAGAAGTGCCTGCCCTGACCCATCCGGGGTGAGATGCATCCTTATTGGCAAGGTGCATATCCTCTGTTATAACTGTGCCTTTTTTCAGCCTGATGGAACGCAGGGATGTGCAGCCTTCAAATATATTATTCATATTGAGGCTATCGCTGTTAAGTACAGGCAGACTGACTGCCGTGAGGGCCGTGCATCCGTCAAACATACTGCTTATGCTGTACGGCTTGCTCATGTCAAAATTTGATATGTCTATGGACTTGAGAGACGTACATCCTGCAAACATATGGTACATATTGGTATCAACATTGCTTGTGTTGAAATTTGACAGATCAAGTGACTTCAGCGACTTGCAGTCTGCAAACATATATCCCATGCTCTCTGCCGCACTTGTGTCAAGGTTACCCAGACCCTCTATCTTTTCGAGATTTTTAAGATATGAGAATGCATAGAACAGGGATGAACCTGCCTTTGTGCCGGGCTTGATCACTACTTTCTTTACTTTGTCGCCGTCTATGCCTGCAAGCAGGTTGAAGGCTCTTCCCATGCCGCAGCCGGGAAGCTGGTTCATAAGGGTGAGAGTGCCTGTGCTCTCGTCCCATTCATACCATTTTACCGAGATCAGTACATATTCGCCAGCGGTGTCTGCGGTGAATGTTGCATATTCTGGGCCTTCTGTTGTTTCAGATGTGCTGATTATTGTGTTTGTGCCTGCCTTTGCCCAGCCGGATACTGCCGAATCATTACCGATCCTCTTGTGGAGACACATATTGTTCGTTATCTCAAATCCGGCGGGGAGCGTTAAAGAGGTAAGAGCATC
>JAFPPJ010000240.1 GCA_017410745.1 Oscillospiraceae bacterium | reverse complement strand
GCATCGATGAAGTTCATCTGAGGTGAACCCATGAATCCTGCAACGAACTGGTTAACAGGGTTGGTGTAGAGGTTCTGAGGAGTATCTACCTGCTGAACGAAACCGTCCTTCATAACAACGATACGGTCACCCATCGTCATAGCCTCTGTCTGGTCATGAGTAACGTAGATGAATGTAGTACCGAGCTTCTGATGGAGCTTGGATATCTCAGTTCTCATCTGTGCACGGAGCTTAGCATCGAGGTTGGAAAGGGGCTCGTCAAGAAGGAATACCTGAGGCTCACGGACAATTGCACGACCGAGAGCAACACGCTGTCTCTGACCGCCGGAGAGAGCTTTCGGCTTTCTGGAGAGCAGATGGGAAATGTCGAGTATTCTTGCAGCTTCCTCAACCTTGCGAGCGATCTCATCCTTGGGGACCTTTCTCAGCTTAAGGCCGAAAGCCATGTTCTCGAAAACTGTCATATGGGGATACAGAGCATAGTTCTGGAAAACCATCGCGATATCTCTGTCCTTAGGTGCTACATCGTTTACAAGGCGGTCGCCTATGTAAAGCTCACCTTCGGAAATTTCCTCAAGACCGGCGATCATACGGAGGGTAGTAGACTTACCGCATCCGGAAGGACCAACAAGGATGATGAACTCCTTGTCCTTTATCTCTAAGTTAACATCTGAAACGGCTACAACGCCGCCGGGATACTTCTTATAGATCGATCTGAGTGATAAACTTGCCATTTAAAGTGGACCTCCCTAATCAAATTCCTGCCGTGCGCACAGCGCACCGGGCTGCATATATATAATACCAAATTTACTACTATAATTTCAAGTCACTTTATACCCAAAGTTATAAATGCTTATTTATTGATTTTGACGGAAACAAAAATATCCCGCGTAATTTGTGACATTTAACAAATGGCTTAACATCGGGCATTGTGACCAACCGCCATATTTGCATATGTTAGTGTTTTGTGCATATTTGCTCAATCTCTGCCGCCGTCATTTCGCGGCACTGACCCTCACAAAGCGCATCGTCGAGCCACACTCCGCCTATGCGTATCCTGCGCAGCTCTGTGACCTCATTTCCGAGGGTATGCATCATGCGCTTGACCTGGTGGAATTTGCCCTCGCACAGCACCAGATGCACAAATTTCGGATCATCCGTGAATACGATACGGGCAGGCAGACACTTCTCGTCGCCGTCTATGGTCATGCCCGCAGCCACTGTCTCTTCATACCGCATCTTATCGGCATCGCTCAGCGGATCGCGCAGCGTGACCTCGTATTCCTTCTCGGTATGATGGCGCGGCGAAAGCATATCATGTGCAAGAGCGCCGTTGTTCGTGATGAACACGAAGCCCGTGGTATCCTTGTCGAGCCTGCCTGCGGGGAACAGATCGCGCCGTCTGAGTTCGGGCGGGATAAGGTCGCTCACCGTATCCGAGAGTCTGTCCTTCGTGGCGCATATCACGCCCTTGGGCTTATTTAGCATGATACCTATATACTTATTGTATTTTATCTCCCTGCCGTCAAAGGATACCGTATCGGCATCCTCGTCCGCCTTGTCCTGCGGACGGCATCTGCTGCCGTTTATCAGCACACGGCCGCTGCGTATCGCCTGCTGTGCCTGAGAACGGGTCATGCACAGCATCTCCGAGATGAATCTGTCTATGCGGGTCATCCGCTCATCTCTCGTCTATGGGCTGATAGGGTCTGTTGCGGAGCACCGACTTGTATGCAGGGCGTATTATGCGCTTGCCCGTGATGCTCTCCTCGAATCTGTGCGCGCACCAGCCTGCCATTCTTGACACGGCAAACAGCGGAGTGAAGAGATCCTCGGGTATGCCGAGCATCTTGTATACCAGACCGGAATACATATCCACATTAGCGCACATATCCTTGCACGAGCCCTTCACGTCACGCATAAGGCCGGGAGTCAGCTTCTCAATCAGTTCAAGCAGTCTGAACTCCTTCTCAAATGCAGTGCCCTCTGCCATGCTCTTTGCGTTCTTCTTCAGCAGCACTGCTCTCGGGTCGGAAAGGGTGTATACCGCATGACCCATGCCGTATATGAGGCCCGAGCCGTCGCCCGCCTCTTTCTTGAGTATCTTTGTAAGGAATGCAGCTACCTCGTCCTCGTTCTCCCAGTCGCTCACATTGTCCATGATGGTGCGGTGCATCTCTATGACCTTGTGGTTCGCACCGCCGTGGCGAGGCCCCTTGAGGGAGCCTATAGCTGCGGAATATGCAGCATAGGGGTCTGTGCCGGAGGAGGACAGCACGCGGCATGTGAATGTGGAATTGTTTCCGCCGCCGTGCTCTGCGTGTATCATGAGCATGATGTCAAGGAGCTTTGCCTCCTTGTCGGTGTACTGCCTGTCGGGGCGCAGCAGAGAAAGTATCAGCTGCGATGTGGACAGCCCCGGTATTATCGGATGCATATACATGCTCTCATTCTCGAAGTATCTGCGCTTAACGCCGTATGCATTCACCATGAATACGGGCATCTTCGCTATGACGGAAAGCGCCGTGTCCACCTCATGCTCGGGTGTCAGCGAATCCGCATCATCATCATAGGAATACATCGAAAGGACCGAACGCGACAGCTTGTTCATCACGTTCTTTGAGGGCGCCTTGAGTATCATATCCTCGAAGAATCCCGGCGGGAGCTCCCTGCGCTCGCTGAGCATCTCGTTGAAGTCATCGAGTTCCTGCTTTGAGGGGAGCCTGCCCGTGAGCAGCAAAAACGCTACCTCTTCATATCCGAAGCGGCCTTCACGCACCGCACCGTCAACAAGGTCGTTTATATCGTAGCCCCTGAATATGAGCCTGCCTTCATCGGCGGTCTTCTCGCCCTCATTGAGGACATAGCCGTGAACATTGCATATATTGGTCACGCCCGCGAGCACGCCCGAACCGTCGGGGTTGCGCAGTCCTCTTTTTACATTATAGCTTTCATAGTATTTAGGATCTATATATGTCTGCCTGTAGGCATCATACATTGCCTGTATACTCAATTTTAATCAACTCTCTCCTGTTTTTGCTCATTCGTGTGCTGTCAGCACGAACATATCGTATATCGCCCTGATAGCGGTCTCGAAGTCTTCTTCCTCAACTCCGATGATTATGTTGAGCTCGGAAGAGCCCTGATCTATCATCTTGACATTTATCCTTGCGTGTGCAAGTGCGGAGAACAGTCTGCCCGCAGTGCCTCTCTGCTTGCGCATGCCTCTGCCCACTACAGCGATGAGTGCGAGATTGTTCTCTATCTCCATCTTGTCGGGATGGCAGCGGTAGTTTATCTCGTCGAGCACTGCCTTTTCCTTGCCGATGAGCGAGTCGGAGCTTACGATCACGCTCATGGTGTCTATGCCGGAGGGCATATGCTCGAAGCATACCTCGTTCTTTTCAAGTGCACGAAGCACGTTCTTCCCGAAGCCTACCTCGGAATTCATCATATCCTTCTCTATCTGTATTACGGAGAAGCCCTTCTTGCCTGCGATGCCCGTGATAGTGAAACGGCTGGTCTCTGCAGTATCGGATACTATGAATGTGCCCCTGTCCTCGGGGGAATTGGTGTTCCTTATGTTTATGGGGATATTAGCCTTTCTCACGGGGAATATCGCATCCTCATGGAGCACGCCCGCTCCCATGTAAGCAAGCTCTCTTAGCTCACGGTAGGTGATGGTGGTGATAGGCTCGGGATCGTCTACGATCGTGGGATTTGTTACGAGGAAGCCGCTGACATCCGTCCAGTTCTCGTACAATACGGCATTCACCGCATTTGCCACGATAGAACCCGTCACATCCGAACCGCCCCTTGAGAAGGTCTTGATGGTATCATTGGGCATAGAGCCGTAGAATCCGGGTATTACCGCATATTCAATGCCCGACAGCTTTTCGCTGAGGAGCTTTCTTGTAGTCTCAAGGTCGAAGCTGCCCTGCTCGTCAAAGCGGATATATGCGGCAGGATCGACAAACTCGAACCCCAGGAATCTGGCAAGTATTATGGAATTGAGGTACTCTCCGCGGCTCGCCGCATAGTCACGACCCGCACGGTGCGCGAACGCATCCTTTATGCCATCAAACTCCTTCTGCAGCGACATATCGAGCTCAAGTCCGCTGATTATATCGTTGAACCTGCTCTCTATCGCAGCGAAGCGTTCGGTGAAGTCCTCACCCCTGAATGCGAGCTCGTAGCACTCATAGAGCATATCGGTGACCTTTATGTCACCCGAATAGCGCTTGCCGGGAGCACTTGCCACCACATAGTGCCTTGACTTGTCTGCGAGCACTATGGCTGCGACTTTCCTGAAATGGTCGGCATCTGCAAGAGATGAACCGCCGAATTTTACGACTTTGGTATCCATTGTGAATATTCCTTTCGGTCGGGGAACAGCCGTCCCCCTCATGATCATTTGCCTGCGCTCGCACGCAGTGCACGCACCTCTTCGCTCGTGAGCTCCCTGTAGGTGCCGGGCTTGAGCATACCGAGCTTGACGGGGCCTATCGACGTGCGGCGGAGCCTTGCCACCTCAAGTCCCACCGATTCGCACATGCGGCGTATCTGGCGGTTGCGTCCCTCATAGATCGTTATGCGCATAACGCTCCTGTCTGCGGTGTTGAGCTCTACCTCCACACGAGCAGGCATAGTTGTATGGCCGTCATCGAGCGTGACCCCCTGCGACAGCTGTGTGAGCTGATCCTCCGTTACGGTGGAGGGCACAGTCACACGATATGTCTTGGAGATATGGCGTGACGGATGCATTATCATATTGGCAAAATCGCCGTCATTGGTGAACAGCAGCAGACCCTCCGAATTACGGTCGAGACGGCCTATCGGATATACTCTGTCCTCAACGTCGCGCACCAGATCCATCACGCATCTTCTGCCGAGCTCGTCGGATGCGGTGGTGACATAGCCTCTCGGCTTGTTGAGCATGAGATAGAGCCTGCGCTTGCGCCTGCTTATGCGGACACGTTCTCCGGCAAGGAGTATCACATCCTTGTCGTTTGCCTTGTCGCCGAGCTTTGCGCGTTTGCCGTTTACATATACGAGCCCCTTCTCGATGAATTCCTCAGCCTTGCGGCGTGAGCAGTAACCTTCATCGGCAAGCAGCTTCTGGAGCCTTACTTTTTCCATATGTCAGGCCTCTGTACTTTCGGAGGTCTCCTCGGCCACAGCGTTCACAGCCGCCTCGGTAACTATCTTCTCATTGTGCTTGTCAAGAGCATCTGCGGACTTGTCGTCCTTCTTGAAAAGACCTGCTACCTTGTTGAATACCTCGGGCACCATATCAACTACGGTGGAGTTCTTGCCGTAGTCCATCTTCATCTGGAGAAGCTCTACGTTGCCATTGGATATAACGAGAAATCCGAGCGGCGTAAAGGTTATGCCTGCACCGCTGCCGCCTCCGAAGAAGGCCTTGTCCGTCTTTGTGGGCAGATCGGTGCCGCCGCTGGCAAAGCCGTATGCTACCTTGGATATGGGGATTATCGTAACGCCCTTGTCAAGCTTTACGGGGTCGCCGAGTATGGTGTTTGCGTCAGCCATCTCGTGTACCTTGTCCATTGCTGCGGAGACAAGCTCCTTTACCTTAGTCTGTTCGCTCATAGTATCCTCACCTTCATTTAATGAATTCATCTATTATTATCTTGTATTTCTTCAGTCCGAAAAGAAATCTCGCGCCTATCCGGAGCAGTGCGTTCACAAGGCTCGCAGGGCGCATCCTCAGTGTGAGCTCGGCATCGTACCGTGCATCTTCCTTCGGCGTGTCATACAGACAGTCTATCCTCACCGAGCGTATATTTACCCTCGTGAGCCTGCACAGCTGACCGAGCGTGCCGTATACCGCAGCATTGAGCGCACCGTAGGTGATCGCCGCCTCTGCCGCATCCTCGCTCGCCGCAGCAAGGTCTGCCTCCACTCCCGTGAAGTATATCTTCTTTATCATGCTTATGAGCGGATCCCATACGAGTTCCACCGCTGCAAGACCGGCCTCCGTCTTGCGCTGTATATTGTCTATAAGATCGGCTATACGGTCGCCGAAGGGCTTGCCGTGACGCTTTTTTTTCTTTGCGGGCTTATCTTCCGCAGCCGCAGTCTGCTGCTCATCGGGCTGCTCGTCGGCTTTTTCATCGGGCTTTTCGTCCTCGGACGATGTATCGGAAGTTCCCGTATCGGCAGCATCCGCTGAGCCGTTCGTTTCCTCCGCATCGGCAGAAGGCGCATCTGCGGCATCATCCGCCGCTTTTCCGTCTGTCTTGCCATCGCCGCCCGGATCCGTATCGCCCGTATCGGTATCCTCAGCACCGCCGTCATCCTCGCCGCTCTCTCCCGGTCTGTCCTCGGGAAGCGTGCCCAGACGGTACACCCTGAAAAAGAGATACTTTATCTCAGCGCCGAATTTCTTGTTCTTATATGCCGCCCTGACCTTTACGGGGATATTCAGGGCGATTATCAGCAGAACGAGTATCACCAGCAGGATGATGCCTATGATCTTCAGTACAGTCATACATCCTCCTCACCGCCGTCTGCCATATCCTCATTCTCTGCATCACTGCCCATCGTCTGTTCGGGCAGCGGCGGGAGATCATCGAGGGATGAAAGCCCGAAGCACCGCAGGAACGCATCGGTCGTGACATAGGCGATGGGTCTGCCGGGAAGCTCGAGCCTGCCCGCCTCCGTGACGAGCCCCTTTTCCACGAGCACGTTCACGACGCCGCCGGAGTCCACTCCCCTGATATGCTCCACAAAGCTCTTGGTCACGGGCTGATTGTATGCTATCACGGTGAGCGCTTCCATCGCAGCCTGTGAGAGCGGTGCATACTTCTTCGTATCCGCAGCAGTCTTTATAGCCTCGTAGAACTCCGTGCGCACCGCAAGCTGATAGAAGCCGTCAAGGCACAGCACCACAAGGGCACTGCCGTTCTCCGCATAGGCTTCATTGAGCGAGTCTGCAAGACCCGGAAGTGCGCCCTTGTCTATTTCTGCCGCCGCCGCGATGCGTTCGGGCTCGGCAGGGTCGCCGCAGGCAAACAGCACCGCTTCGAGCAATGCCTGTTTTTCACTTAGTTTCATCTGTGTTATCCTCATTGACGGGAGCATCGAACTGCGACTGCGTATCGCCGCCGGTGTAGTCCCTGTTGAAGAATATCTCCGAATTGTCGTCGCTGAGCAGTATGCGCCCGTTCCTCGTGAGTTCGAGCACCGCAAGGAATGCCGCCACTCTCTCCGAGCGGTCGGTCATGCTGTCGAACATTGCCGACAGCGAGCATCTGCCCGTCTGATAGAGGGTCTTTATCACATACAGCATCTTCGATGTGACCGACACGAACGTCTTTGACACGAACTTCGTGAACACCGCAGATGTGAGCGTTTCCTTCACGGGCTTTTCCGCAAAGGAGCGTGCCGCAAAGACCAGCTCCATCGGGTCATGCTTCATCTCGTACACCGCATCCGACTTAATATCCATCGGTGCACGCACCGTATACGGTGCTGCAAGGTACCGCTCCCTCAGCTTTGCGGCAGTCTCCTTGCACAGGGAGTACTCTATCAGTCTCCCCTGCAATTCCTCACGCAGCTTCTGCGCCTCTTCGTGACGGGGAAGAAGCGATACGGTCTTTATGTATATCAGACGAGCCGCCATCTCAAGGAACTCGCCCGCATAGTCCATATCATCGCTTATGCTCTCTATGCATTCAAGGTACTGCTCCACGAGGGATATTATCGGTATGTCGTATATATTCAGCTTGTGCTTCTGTATAAGGAAAAGCAGAAGATCAAGCGGCCCCTCGAAATTCTCCAGTTTAAAGTTTACGTTCATACAGCCGTTAGCGCGCGTTCATCGTATATTCCATATCGAGCAGATACATATCCGAAACGGGAGCGATGCCGTCCACCCATCCCGTGAGGGACATGAGCGCCGAGCGCACGATGCCGTTAAGGAAGCCGAGAGGCGTATCGAGCAGTCCCGAATATACGAGGATTATCACTACCACGATGATGTACTGCTCGTATTTCATTATGCGGAAATACAGACTGTCCGGCAGGACGGAGTTGAATATCTTAGAGCCGTCAAGAGGGGGCACGGGCAGAAAGTTGAATACCGCAAGGGATATATTTATTATAGCCGAATATGCGAATATCATCGGGACGAACTGCGCGGAGCCGGGCAGCAGCGATCTTATGCCGCCGTAGAGCGCATCGCTTATGAGGAGCTTGTACACCACCATCGAGAGATACGCCATGATGATGTTGGATACAGGGCCTGCCAGTGCGGTCAGAGCCATATCACGCTTGGGCTTCTTGAAGTTGCGGGCATCCACAGCCACAGGCTTGCCCCAGCCGAAGCCCGCGAATATCAGGAGCATAGAGCCCCACAGTGTCAGATGTGCGAAGGGATTGAGCGTGATCCTCCCCTGCGAGCGGGGCGTAGGATCTCCGAGCTTGTCTGCCATGAGCGCGTGCGCACATTCATGCACGGGTATCGCCGTGAACAGCAGCAGCATATGTATGAGAATATTGAACAGATCTAACTTCTCGAGAAGATTCATATCCTACCTCTTTTTACAGTTATCCATTCAACTATTATACCACACAACAGGACTTTTTTCAATAGCTTTTTTCTACATTTGTCGCGCCTTCATCGGTATTTCCATTATGCACATTGTACTTGATGCCCGTTTTCATGCGATATTGCCCGATAAAACCGCATTTTGCCCTTTGTTCATGCCTGTTTGCAGGCTGAGCCTGCACCCGCCTTAGGATTTGATGCATATGCTCGGACATAAGAAATCAGCCGCACCACTTGTATTCGTCCATATCATGTTATACGACATAAGCAGGCTGAGCCTGCATCCGCCCCCGGCTTTGATGCATATGCACCGACATAATAAATCAGCCGCACCACTTGTATTTGTCCGCATAATATGTTATAATGAGATAAATCTGATACAGGAGGCAGGCTATGGATAATTCAGCACAGATACACAGCAGCGTTGAGGAATTTCTCACAAGCCGCAACTTCGTATACAAAAAAGACAGCGACAATACATATTCCTTCCAGCTGCGGCTGCACGGAGTCCTGCATTCGTGCTATTTCTATATCACAGTCAGGGAGGACGATGTGTCCATATCCGCAGACCTTGAGATAGAGCCGGACTCTGAGGACAAAGACCTCATGGACAGGGTATACGAATTCATATGCCGTGCCAACTTCGGGCTCAACATCGGTCATTTCGAGATCGATCCCGAATACGGAGATATAAACGCCCGCTTCTACATAAACGCCACGGAGACCATACCCACCGCAGATGATATAGACAGCTGCGTAAAGGCGCTCGGAAACCTTGTCGAGATATACGGCAGAGGTTTCGCATCCGTGATACTTGCGGGTGCCGATGCCGCAGAGGCAATAGCACAGTGCGAAGCCAACATGTAAGGAGGGGCAGATATGGACTACAGTGAAGAGATAACCCGCGATGTGAAGGACTTTCTCGATAATGACGACTGGCACTACTCATACGACGAGGAGGACAAGACCTTCAAATTCAACCTTTCCCTCCGCAGCAAGCTGTCGAACGCATCGTTCTTTATAAGCATCAATCCGAACTGTGCAGCGGTATATGCGGTGCTGCCCGTATCCGTACCGGACGATGATGCCGAAGCGAAAAAGCGCATGGCAGAGTTCATCTGCCGTGCAAGCTGCGGTCTCAGGATAGGCAGCTTTGAATTTGACTATGACACGGGCACGATACGCTATCATGTGGGCGTGCCTGCAATGAACCGTTCCTGCGGGCCGTTCCCCGTCAAGGAGGCGGTGAACATCGCAGCAGGCACCATAGACAGGTATGCACCCGGACTGACAGCGGTGCTGTTCACCGACAAGAGCCCGAAGGAAGCAGTGGAGATGTGCGATCAATGACAGGATTTATAAGACCTACCAATGTTATATTCGATATGGACGGAGTTATATTCGACTCGGAGCGCAAGGTGCTCGAATGCTGGCAGGAAGTGGCAGCAGAGAACGGCATGGAGAATGTGCGCGATGTATTTATGAGGTGCATCGGCACGAATTCCGCCCGCACCAAGGAGATATTCCTTGCCGCCTATGGTGACTCCCTGCCCTATGACGAGCTGAGGAGCGAGATGTCCGCACGGTATCACGAGCGCTGTGACGGCGGCAGACTTCCGCTCAAGAAGGGCATAAGAGAGCTGCTTGTCTCCCTCAGGGACTGCGGCTGCAGGACTGCAATAGCATCATCGACCCGCACCTTCGTGATAAAGCAGCAGATACATGACGCAGGGCTTGACGGCTTATTTGACAGCATCACGGGCGGCGACAGCGTCACAAGGAGCAAGCCCGACCCGATGATATTCCTCAAAGCCGCAGAGCTCCTAGGAGCCGAACCTGCGCAAACATATGTGATAGAGGATTCCTTCAACGGTATCCGTGCGGCATATGCCGGCGGATTTATCCCGCTCATGGTGCCCGATATGCTCCCTCCCGACGGCGAGATGCGGGAGAAGGCACGGTATATCGCCCGTGACCTGTTTGAGATAAAGGATATCCTCACAGAACAGGAGAGTATATGAAAAAGATATTCACATCAGCCATTGCATTTCTGCTCATGTGCGGCTGTGCGGCATCTCCGCGCTTTGAGATTGGCGCGGCTGCGGTACACTCGCCCGCAGCCGAAGCATCTCTCACCGCCGATGCAAAGGGCAAGCCGATAGGCGACACATCACCGCTGCTATCATCGGTGTTCTGCGCAGACCCCACATCCATCGAGTATGATGGCAGGCTGTACATATACGGCACCTGCGACCATCAGCAGTTTGAAGCTGTGGGCAAGGACGGCGAGAACAGCTATGAGCACATAAAGTCCCTCGTGATGATCTCCACCGATGATATGGTCAACTACACATATCACGGCAGGATAGACGTTGGGGAGATAGCCCCGTGGATAGTGGCATCATGGGCTCCCTCCATCGTATCGAGGGAGGAAGCCGACGGGCTCACCCATTTCTATATGTACTTCTCCAACAGCGGCTGGGGCACGGGCGTGATAACCGCCACATCCCCCACAGGCCCGTGGAGCGACCCTCTCGGCAAGCCCCTCGTGGCGGGCAACACCAAGGGGCTAAAGGGCTGCAAAGTCCCCTTCGATCCGGGCGCTGTCATAGACGATAACGGCGTGGGATGGCTCACCTTCGGCGGTCTCGGCGGCGGTCAGAACGGCAGGATAGTAAAGCTCGGCGACGACCTTCTCTCCATAGACAGCGAGATCACCAAGGTGCGCTGCCCCTGCCATTTTGAGGCAAATGAGCTCAACTTCATCAACGGCACATACGTCTACACCTACAATACCGACTGGGAGGATCACGGGCTCAAATGGGACAGGGAAAGGGACGGCAACCCTCCTCCCACCTGCAGCATGGTATATATGACCTCGAAAACGCCTCTTGACTATGACAGCTGGGAATACGGCGGCTGCTACTTCCTCAATCCCGGTCAGCAGGGCATGGATTACGGCAACAACCACACCCATCTGCAGAAGTACGGCGACAGGTACTATCTCTTCTATCACGCGATGCCCCAGCAGAAATACTTCGGCACCAAGGGCGGCTTCCGCAGTATATGCGTAAACGAGGCGAAGGTGGACGAAGATACGCTGAAGATAACCAATGTATCCGCATCCCTGACAGGTGTGGAGCAGATAAAGAGCCTTGACCCATATTCCCCCGTACAGGCGGAGACCACCGCCGCAGATGCGGGCATAGAGTACCGTCAGGGCGATAGCGGCATCACCGTTGCAGCGACAGGCACAGGATGGACATATGTCAGAGGCGCAGACTTTGGCAAGGGCTCTAAGACTATCGCTGCCACCGCCTCGGGCAAGGGCAAAATAGAGGTACACAAGGGCACACCGGACGGCGAAGCCGTTGCCGTGCTCGTATTCAGCGGCGAAGGCACACAGACTGTATACACGGATATGTCCCTGTCGGGCGTGAACGATCTGTGCTTTGTAATATCCGACGGACTTGAATTTGACTGCTGGCAGGCAGGCTGAGCCTGCACCCACTCGTTGACTTTTTCCTGCGGCACATTTCATCTGCGGCTCGGTAACTCTCAACAGAAACATCGGCTTCATATTGAGCCGACAGCAGGCTGAGCCTGCACCCACTCGCTGACTTTTTCCTGCGGCACATTTCATCTGCGGCTCGGTAACTCTCAACAGAAGCATCGGCTTCATATTGAGCCGACAGCAGGCTGAGCCGGCACGGCCGACAGCG
>JAFPPJ010000239.1 GCA_017410745.1 Oscillospiraceae bacterium | reverse complement strand
GTTCCCCGGGCATATGACCAAGACGAAGCGTATGATGCAGAAATACCTTCCCATGGTCGATGCAGTGGTGGAGATAATAGATGCAAGAGTGCCGCTTTCGAGCCGCAATCCCGATATCGCCGCACTTATAGACGGCAAGCCGAATATCGTGCTACTCAACAAATGCGACACCGCAGACCCCGCCGCCACCGACAGATGGATGCGGGAGCTGAAGAAGACATCATCCGCCGTGATAGCCGCCGACTGCAAGTCGGGCAGAGGCCTTGACGGCTTCGAGCCCGCCGTAAGGCAGGTGCTCAAAGAGCTTATAGACAAGTACCGTGCGAGGGGCATGGAGGGCAGGATGCTCCATCTTATGGTGGTGGGCATACCCAATGTGGGCAAGTCCTCCTTCATAAACCGCATGGCAGGTCAGCGCAAGGCAAAGGTAGAGGATCGCCCCGGCGTCACCCGTGACAAGCAGTGGGTGCAGATATCCGACGGCATCGAGCTGCTCGATATGCCGGGCGTGCTGTGGCCTAAATTCGAGGACATGAGCGTCGGCGAAAAGCTGGCATTCACGGGAGCCGTCAAAGATGCGGTAGTGGATACGGAGCTGCTCGCATCAAGGCTGCTGCTGCTCCTGCGCGAGAAATACCCCGACGGCGTAGCGAAGCATTACGGCATCGACCTTGCCACACCCGAGGAGGATGAGGCGATGGAGAGCGGCGAGACCTTAGGCTGCGCCTCGGGCTATGAGCTGCTCATGCGCATAGGCAGACGCCGCGGCATGCTTGTCAAGGGCGGCGAGACAGATACGGAGCGCGCTGCGATATGCGTGCTCGATGAGTTCCGCAGCGGCAAGCTGGGCAGGATAACCCTTGAATGATCCCATCCGCACGACCTTTAAACAGGAGGACAGATGAGAAAGACACTTACCGATGACCTGATGGACAAGCGTGAGGTGCCGGAGGTCGTCGTTGTTGACAAGGACACGGCTTCACGAAGGAAATTCGTGGAGGACATGTACGGCGAGCAGACCGGGGACGGATACGATCCCTCATCCTTCCGTCAGGACTACGACAGCGGCTTTGTGCCCCCTCCCATGCAGGAAGCGCCGCCCATGCAGCCCGTAAAGGAAAAGGGCAGAGGCCCTGCCATAGCAGCTGCGGCAGTGCTGATGGTGTTCTGGATATATCTGCTGTTCTTCCTCCCCATCACTTCGGCGGTACCCGGAGATGATATGGGCATCGACCGCACTGTGCTCACCGGCAGGGAGGAAGTCATAGCCGACCGTCCCTCCACCGAGCTGACGGATGAGGAGCGCACATGGATCGCAGAGATAGTATCGCTGCCCGATGTGCAGTATCAGATAAACCGCTTCACCGAGCATGACGACTATACATACAAGTCCATTGAGCCCACGGATATGCCTCCCCTTGAGTTTGCCGACCTTGATTACGGCGGGGTATACATCAACCGTGACAGCGACGGGAACGTATACTGGGATGTGAGCGGCAGCTACAACAACATCGACGGCACCGAACATTACTACATCAGCATAGACAACACAGGCAAGATGTTCAAGAATACCAATGTATACAACCACGACGGCAAGCTCCTGTATGAATACAGCGTGAGCGATACCTATGCCACCAAGTGGGAGGTACGATACACGCATCACGGACTGATCTCATTCATATCCGATGTCATGAAGGCAGCAGGGGATCAGGACTGATATGCCGCATGGGAAAGGACTTTCATGACCGACCTGTATTTATATGACAAGGCCATACGGGATGCGCACGGCGTGTTCTGCGGCATAGACGAAGCGGGCAGAGGCCCGCTGGCAGGCGATGTATACGCGGCTGCGGTGATACTGCCCCCCGATATGGTCATAGAGGGTGCAAACGACAGCAAGAAGCTGACGGAGAAGCAGCGCGATGCGCTCTACGATGAGATAATATCAAAGGCTCTCGCATGGAGCGTCGGCATCGCCACGGTGGAAGAGATAGAGCGCATAAACATACTGCAGGCAGCTATGCTCGCCATGACGCGCGCATACGAGGGACTGTCCGTCCATGCGGGCTATGCCCTGATAGACGGCAACAAGGCCCCTGTCCTGCCCATACCCTGCGAAGCAGTGGTCAAGGGCGACGGCACATCCGCATCCATTGCCTGTGCATCCATCATCGCCAAGGTGAGCCGTGACAGGTATATGGCTGAGATGGCGGAGAAATACCCCGAATGGCAGTTCGAGCGGCACAAGGGCTACGGCACCAAGCTCCACTATCAGATGATCGACAAATACGGAGAGAGCCCCATACACAGGCACTCGTTCCTGACTAAATACTATGCAAAAAAGACTGACTGACGGGAAGACTGTGGCCTATCCTCCCGAGCCGCAGAAATACCGTGTATACGGCGAGGGCACATCACACAGACCCGAATATGCCCCAGATGCCGATGAAGAGCCTGCTCCGCAGGTCATAAAGGTCAAGGCGATAGAGTCGCCCGAGGAAAAGCTCCGGAAGGCTGCGAAAAGGAAAAAGCACACGATAATACTCGGTGCATTTCTCCTGACCGTATTCTGGATAGCGCTGATATTCTTCATAGACATACCCACAAAGGGCAGGATATTCTCCTATGACTTCGACCGCAGGGAGACGGGACTTTCATCCGTCAGAGTTAAGGAGGAATACCCCGATATCGTGCTCAATTCCGAGGAAGATGAATGTATCCGCAAATTAAGGGATATGCCTGCGGTGCAGAAATGGATCGAAGCATGGAAGTCCGCTGATGACGAAGGAAAGTCGAGCTACAAATGGCTTGACAATGAGGACTACCCCATATCGCAGATAAACGGCCATGATGTCAGATCTGTGTATTTTTCCGGCACGAAGGACGGCTATCGGGTGATGCTCACATGGACTGAGATCACCGACGGCAAGGAATACCGTATGGAGATCGGATTTATGGACGGCGGTTCATTCGAGAAGAACGCAGATCTTATGGAAGGCCCCTATTCCGTGCTGAGATATAAGAATGTAAACGGTCACTGCACAAAGTACATTTCGGTCTTTCATCATAACGGTCTGATCGACCTGATCCGAGACGCAAACCGCGAAGAATGACAATGACAAAAGGGAATACCCGCTGACAATAATATGAAAAATTATCCCATTGATCCCGAGCCGATAGTATACGGCGAGGGCACCTCATCAAGTAAAACAGGATTTGCCGAAGCTGAAAAGGGCGTTATACCCGATGTGATAGTGGTAGAGCCCGAGGAGATCATACAGGATATACCCGAAAAGAAGCACGGCAGAGCAAAATGGGCAGTGCTTACCGCAGCGCTCACCGCATTATGGGTATTTCTGATGTTCTTCGCCGAGATAGAGACTGTAAACTTTGCACAGTCGGGTGAATCATATATGGCGGAGAGCAAGCTCTCCGAGGAGCAGATACTTGCAGAGCTCCCCATGACAGAGGTCACAGATACCGAGAAGGACTGGTTCAGGGAAATAAGGGCACTGCCCGAGCTGCAGGAGAGGATAGCAGGCAGAGATGCCATCACCTGGGACATCAAGGAGATACCGCAGGAGAATATACCTTCCCCTTCGATAAATGAAGTGAACTATGCCCTGCGTGACGGTGTCCTCACCATATACACCTCCTATGTCGAGCACGATTTCAGCGATGATCACATCCGATACGAAGTCACCGAAAAAGCGGCGTACAATATGCAGGACA
Source organism: Oscillospiraceae bacterium (assembly GCA_017410745.1). Lineage (GTDB taxonomy): Bacteria > Bacillota > Clostridia > Oscillospirales > Ruminococcaceae > Huintestinicola. The sequence goes on along the minus strand of JAFPPJ010000239.1, from coordinate 563 downwards.
GCTATGTGCTCTACACCAAAGAGATCTCGGCATATACATATCACAGCAACAACAAGATAGCCGAGTATTTCTATTCGGAGGAGATGGAAGAGGACGAGAACTTCCGCTCCACGGATACTGCCCGCAAGGAGTATTTCGGCGAGGATACACCCTATGTCAACTACATAAACAACTTCACATGGAAGCTGGAGACGAGATATGTCCATCACGGCATTTTCGGCATGATATGCGACTGGTTCGATGAACACTGATACAATGAATATGAAAAACTATCCGGTTGATCCCGAGCCGATAGTATACGGCGAGGGCACTTCATCAAGGAAAACAGAATATGCCGATCCCGAGCGGGAGCCCGTCCCCGATGTGATAGTCGTAGACGCCGAGGAGCCCTCATCCTGTGAGGACGATTCCGCGGACAGGCGAAAGCTCATTACAGGTGCGGTGATCACCGTGCTTGCTGTGATATGGCTGTATATCATGTTCCTTGCGGACTTTGAGACCGTAGGGAAGACAGGCTCCGATAACCGTGAGATGCGCAAGAGCGATATCTCCATAAGTGAGAT
>JAFPPJ010000238.1 GCA_017410745.1 Oscillospiraceae bacterium | reverse complement strand
GAAATCTCAATCATAGTCACTGCATCATCCTTTCTTTAGCGGATAGCTTGATATATCCCGATATGTCTTAGTAACAATTTTAGCACAGTCCCTCTGCGCTGTCAATAGAAAAGCCATAGCACTTCTGACCATACATCAGAAATACTATGGCTATAACTTCTATATCAGCTGCGCCCTTTCGTGAGGGGCTGTTGATATCAGGTATCTCTTACTTTCTCTTGCTTATTGCCATAGCAGCAGCAGCGAGAGCCATTACAGATGCTGCAGCAGCAGCGGGAACGTTGCCGGTGTTGGTGTTCTCTGTAGCAGGTACAGCAGCGGGAGCAGGAGCTTCCTCAACTGCGGGAGCCTCTTCAACGGGAGCTTCCTCAACAGCGATGGGCTCGTCGCCCTCTTCTACTTCGAACTCGGGCTCTTCGAGAACTACGTCCTCAGCCTCTTCAACTACTTCCTCAACGGGAGCAGCCTCTTCCTCAGCAACTACCTCTTCTTCAGCGGGAGCAGCCTCATCCTTTGTGGAAAGAACAGCGCCGTCCTTGCCGAGGATATCAACGTCTACTACCTTCCAGTCGCCCCACCAGTTCTGGAGGCAGAAGTTAGCATACGCGTCATCGGTCTTGAATACAGGAGCATCCTTGAGGAGCTCAACGGATGTGCCGTCGGAAACGATCTCCTTGGCAGCATCTGCATTGCCCCAGTCATGGGACTCCCAGTTGTTGGCAGTGGAGTTGATGATGATACCGCCGCCGAAGCCCTGGGAAGCATCATTTACTTCGATGTAGTATCTTACACCGTATACTTCGGTAACGTCAACGCCGGAATCCTTGCACCATGCAGGGATGTTTGCATCAGCGCTGTTTACGGTAAGGAAGTAATCCTTGCCGGGAGTTCTTTCATCGATATAGGGCTTGGCACCGAGAGCGTCAACGCTGACGGATGCGAGAGTAGCTGCAAGTGCAACTGCAGCAAAGCCGCCGATAAGCTTCTTGAAATTCATATTGTCCTCCTTGATATGTCTTATGACTTACTTTCTCTTGCTTATTGCCATAGCAGCAGCAGCGAGAGCCATTACGGATGCAACAGCAGCAGCGGATGCATTACCGGTATTGGTGTTATCAGTAGCAGGAACAGCAGCGGGAGCTGCAGCAGCAGGAGCTTCCTCAACTACGGGAGCCTCTTCAGCGGGAGCTTCCTCAGCGATGGGCTCGTCGCCCTCTTCAACCTCGAACTCGGGCTCTTCGAGAACTACTTCCTCAGCAGCCTCTTCTACAACTTCCTCAACGGGAGCTTCTTCCTCAGCAACTACCTCTTCTTCAGCGGGAGCTTCCTCAGCAGGTGCAGCAGAAGCTACGCCGAGGTTGATGGGGTTGCCGTCCTTATCCTTGAAAACGATGTTGTCCATGTAGAGGATGTAATCGTTGGGGCCGCTGTTCTCCTCGGAAGGATCATCCTTCCATACCTGCAGGCCGAGGAACGGGTTGGTGCCGTCCATGCTGTACTTGGACTTGGGAAGGAGGAACTTTATCTCTGCGGTAGCAACGGGGGATTCCTCACCCGGGTTGTATGCGGAGATCTCGAACTGGTTGCCCATAGACCAATCAGGGTTCTTCTGGAGCTCAGCGCCGGACATCTTCTCTCTGTCGAAGCCGCCTGCTGCGCCGAGTGCGCCGCCCTTCCAGCCTATAACGCCCTCAGCATCCATAGGAGCTGCCTGAACGTCCATAGTGATGGAAGCGATATTTACTGCGGACTCTCTGGGCATGATGGAGTCGAGATCGAACCAGATCTTGGGCTTAACATCATGTGTTACCTTGAGAGCGAGCTGCTTGGAGCCGTTGTGGTCAACGACCTCAAGACCGGACTGTACATTGTCGGAATCATCGAGGTTGAGGTATGCAAAGGAGAAATCTCCGTCCTCAAAGTCGATCTTATCCGCGCCGATTGCGGATGTGCTTACAGAAAGTGCAGACACTGCAGACGCAGCAACGGCCAGTGCAGCTACAGCTGCTATTTTCTTTTTCATAATTTTCCCCTCCTGAGAGAATATATTATTGCATAAGCATTATAACACACTTCAAAACGAATTGCAAGTCATTTTTTGCGAAAACGGCTCCCTGTTTTCACAGGGAGCCGTTGTTACAGAGATATATAACTTACTTTCTCTTGCTTATAGCCATTGCAGCAGCAGCGAGAGCCATTACGGATACAACTGCAGCAGCAGATGCATTACCGGTGTTGGTGTTCTCGGTAGCAGGTACAGCAGCGGGAGCAGCTGCAGCAGCAGGAGCTTCCTCAACTACGGGAGCCTCTTCAACGGGAGCTTCCTCAACTGCGATGGGCTCGTCGCCCTCTTCAACCTCGAACTCGGGTTCTTCGAGAACTACTTCGTCCTCAGCTACTTCTTCAACCTCTTCCTCAACTACTTCCTCAGCAGGAGCAGCCTCTTCAGCGGGAGCAGCCTCGGTCTCAGCAACGGTGGTCTCCTCTGCAGCGGGAGCAGCAGCGGTCACGCCAAGGTTAAGAGCGTTGCCGTCCTTGTCCTTGAGGATGATGTTGTCGATGTAGAGATCATAACCTACAGCCTCACCGTACTTGAGCTCTTCGGTCTCAGTCTGGTTGCCGTCATCATCGGTAACGGTCTTCTTCTCGAGAGTAGCCTTGCAGGAAGCCTGATCGCCGTTCCATACCATTACGCAGAAGAAGGGGTTGGTACCGGTCTCGGTGTAGCGGGAAGCGGGGAGAAGGAACTTCTTCTCAGCTGTAACTACCTCGGAGCCCTTGCCGATCTCCCAGCCGGAGATATCAAAAGCGTTGTCCTGCTGTGTCCAGTTGGGATCCTTCTGGGAATCGCCGCCCTTCATGTTTACTCTGTCGAAGCCGCCTGCAGAACCGATGGTACCGCCGTGCCAGCAGATAACTGCATCGTCGCCGTGAGGCTCAGCAGAGATCTCGAGAGAGATGGACATGATCTGTGTAGCAACGGATCTGTCGCAGATGGAATCGAGGTCAAACCATACCTTGGGGATCTGGTTTGCGGGAACATAGAGATGCAGAGCCTTGGAGCCGTTGTGATCAGCTACCTCGAGACCGCTTGCAACGCAGTCCTTCTGGTCTGTGTTGAGATATACGAAAGAGATATCTCCGTCTTCGAAGTCGATCTTGTTAGCACCAACTGCAGAAGTGCTTACGGAAAGTGCGGACATTGCGGATGCGGCAACTGCCAGAGAAGCTATAGCTGCCATTGTCTTTTTGATTTTCATAACGATTCTCCTCCTATGAGATTCATAATACCCTTAGTATAGCATATTTTTATCTGAAATGCAATACCTTACGGGGAATTTACTTTTTCTTGGATACTGCGCCGACTCCGGCTGCGATACCCATTACTGCGAGAACAGCCACTACAGTAGTATTTCCTGTGGGAACACTGTCGGTAGCTGCAACAGCTGCGGGAGCAGGCTCTTCAACTGCAGGGGCTGCTTCCTCGGCTGCGGGAGCTTCTTCAACGACCTCTTCGACAACTTCCTCAGCAGGAGCTTCCTCCTCAGCAACTACCTCTTCTTCAGCGGGAGCTGCCTCGGCAAGATCTGCAAAGCAGTGTTCCTTGCCCTCTGCATCGGTAACATATGTCACATCGCCCATCTTGGCATCTGCCGCTTCATAGTCAACGCTTGTGACCATGCAGGACTTGAGCGAGAAGCAAAGGCCTGTATCGCCCAGTGCATCAACTGCATCTGCGGAGTATACGAAGGTGAGGTCGGTGTCGTTCTTATTCACGCAGATCCATCCGTCTGACTTGACGGTAAGATCATCGGCAGTGAATGTGCCGGGGTTGAGGTAGTTGAACTCCTCGGACGACTGGGATATCCAGCCGTTATCATAGTCTACGGGATTTATGAGATACTGGTCGGCAAGTCCGAACTTGTCGTATATCTCAACGTGCATAGTTATCTTGATATCTCCGCCTACAGCCTTGAGCTGCTCCTTGGTGATACCGAAGCCCACATTGCTCCAGTCACCGGGATACTCGTCTACCGTACCCAGAGTAACTGTCTCGGCTGATACACCGGCAGCACATACAGATGCTGTAAGTGCTGCTGCAGCAAATGCAGCGGCGATCTTCTTAAGACCCATGTTAATTTTCCTCCGTTAATGTCATCAGTGCTTCTTAGAAATTACCGCAGCAGCACTTACAGCAGCCATCAAGGCAGCAAGAGCAGCAACGGATGTATTTCCTGTGTTTGTGGATGCCGTAGTCTCTACCGCGGCAGGGACTGTTTCCTCAGCAGGAGCCGCCTCAATGGCCTCTGCTTCGGTTTCTTCAGCGGCAGCCGTCTCTTCTGCGATCTCCTCCGGTGTTTCCTCTGCGATGTCCTCGGGAACATCCTCCGGCTCGGCAGGGGACTCATCGAGCTGCTTCTGCGGTATCTCATTCCCGTCCTTGTCAAGAAGCACAAGATCGGAGAATGTGATCTGCACGCCCTTCGTCTTCAGATCCTGGCTCGACCAGTCCATGAACACGAATGCGGCATCTTCGAGAGATGCGGGAACAGATGAGGGGAGCAGCCATTTGAAGCTGTCGGTGGTGGTCTGCGTATCGTTCCAGACAGGGGAGTCATCCTTGCCCAGTTCATCGGGCGAGAGCGAGAAGCCTGCGGAATTGCCCGTGCAGGCGTAACATCCGCCTCCGAGCCAGCCGACCTTGGAATTGGTATAGGGCGACAGTCCTGTGTATGTTACCTTCCATGAGCCTTCATACACCCTGTCAAGATCTGCGGGATCCTCAAGTATATCGCCAAGATTCAGCTGCACCTTGGTCACTTCGCCGTCTGCGGTGGGCGCGATGGTAACACCGTTCGCATCATATGACACGATGATAACGGAATCGGGCTTGTTGTCCGCATAGGTGGCCTTTGACCAGTCAGCCGCACTTGCTGCGGTACCCGCAGAGGCAGCGAGGGTAAATGCAGCGAGCGCCGCAAGAACCTTCTTCATTGTGGTATCCTCCATAATTGCGATAATTTCTCAGACTAACGCATTATAAGCACATTATACCACTATGTCGCGAATTATACAACTATGACTTTTCACAATCTTTTAACATGCTTTTTGGCATATTTTTATAGAATTAGTAATTAGCGATTTGTAATTAGTAATTAAACGAAGCCGTTTGTTTTACTTACTGTTTATTAAAAATAACAAAATACTATTTGTATTTGCACGAACAGGGGTCACATATGTGACCCCTGTCATCAGGAATTTATACAGCTTTATGATACGCAGCGCGAAGCTCTTCGACTTTTCCAATATTGGATGTTCCCTTATTATGATCCTTCTCAAGATCCCCGCCGAAAACCGTATCGTGCAATTACTATACTCATTACTAATTACGCATTGTTTTTGTTCATCGAGTCATATCCGCAGGAGAGGCATTTTATACGGGAGCTGCGGTTGGGATACTCGCACATGGGGCATACCCATCCGTAGGGGTCGTTTCGGTTCGTTTCCATCTCCGCAAGGGTCTCCTCATCGGCGAACGCCGCTTCCCTCGCAGGCTCGTGCATCGCATCACGGAGCCATCTCTTTACCGTATTTGCATTGTCGGTGGCGCGTCTGCCGAGCACGGAATCCCTCAGCGTGCGCTGGAATATGAAGGGTATATCTATGAACGCCCTGCTTTCAAGGGAGAGCATGACATATATATAGAACTCCGTCAGGTATACATCCTCCCTGCCGTAGGTGTCGGATTCCTCGCTGGTGACCACCGTGGTCTTCTGTACCGCCTCCACATCGAGTATATCACGGTAGTGGATATACTGCGGAGGACTGCCCGTATTGGGCGTGAAGCGGAACATCTGATGCACGGTATCCACCTCGAACAGGCCTGTGAGCATCTCGCACGACCTCGACGGCTCGAACACCGTAAATTTCGCAAGGGCTCTGCCGATATTCCTGTCGGCAACTCCGCCCTGCTCCTTTATGACCTGCGCACGGGATACGCCGCATTCCATACATATCGAGCGCATGCCCAGATTGATGTAGGAGCACCTCGGACACGTCCATATCAGCGCGTCCTTCTGCTGCACCTTCTCCTCCTGCTCGCGGAGCTCCTCCTCCGTGGCAAAGGCCGTCTCTATCTCGGGCTCCTTCATAGCCGCCCTTACCCATCTCTTAACCACGAAGCTGTCCTCTATGGCACGCTTGCCGAGCACGGACTCCGCCAGTGTCTTGCGGAATATAAACGGTATGCGGACATTGCCCCTGTCCGGATCCGAGAGCATTATATACAGATAGAACTCGCTTATATAAGGCTTGTTCTCGTCCTTGTCATTGTCGGGCTCCGGCTCAAGTCCAGGTACGGACGATGTCTTTATTACCGTATCCGCATCAAGTATATCCTTGTAGTGCAGATACAGGGGATCCATGCCGGAGGAGGGCAGGAACCTCATCATCTGATGGAAGCCGTCCATCTGGAAATTGCCCGTGAGCGTCTCATAGGACATAGTTGGTTTGAACACCGCAAAGGATGCAAGCTTCTTTTCCTTCGGCATCTGATCGCCGCCCCTTTCATATTGAAGTGTGGAGTGTTGAGAGTGGAGTTTGGAGTTTCAGAGGTCATATATCCGGTCAGGACATCCCGATATTACTATCGGACTTGCCTGTGCTGTCCTATGCTCCGAGAATAGGATATAATGTCCACTCATACGTATTAGGTAACTGTCGGCTTTGCCGACCCGCCGTGCCGCCTTGCCTGTCTTCTCGGCTCAAAATTAAAGTCACCGAGCCGCAAAAAGTAGGTTCAGCAGGCAAGCATCAACGAAATCGCTGCCGGCCGTGCCGGCCTCAGCCTGTTACAACGGGCGTGTATTCTATGCGCAGCTGCGGCAGCTTCTCCATAGTGAAGAAATAGTCCGTATCCCAGCCCGCTCCCTGTGTGGGATCGTTTACACCCGCAGCAGGAGGCGCAAATATCTTGAGCGTGATGTCCTTTTCGCCGTCAACGGGAGACTCGAAGAATGCCTCCATAAGGTCTACCACCTTCGTGTCGGGGGACTTGTAGAACCATCTGCCGTTTATCTCGATCATGTAGTTGCCCTCATCCTCGAAGTAAAGCTCGCAGAAATGAGGCTGTCCTTCCAGATGCAGCGGCAAAGCTATGCCGTCGGAATCCTCCGCACCGCCCCAGCGCAGCTTCACGGGGAGGGTGAGCTCATCGGATACCTCCATCTTCGGCATGAACCAGTCGGAGTGTATGATCTCGCGGTATGTCTTCATAAGCGGCTGTTCTGTGCCGCAGTCGGGATAGTTGGGGTCTTCGATCTCAAGACCGAGCCTGCCCCTGTCGCGGAACTGATAGAGCGTGAATGCAGAGAACCATTCCGCCTTCTCATTCACGAGTATATCGCAGAATTCCTTTACCATTGCCGCCTGATCGTAGGGGCCGGTAACATCGCCGTCGGCATTGAATTCCGCCATAGTCATGGGCTTGCCCACGCCGCCGTTTAAGAACTTGAAGCGCTCGTAGCTCGCCTTGGTCTTTTCGTATGTCTCGCGCACGCTGTATCTTGCGTGGGTGCTGCCGCCTGCCTTTGCCACGTCATACGGCCATCCCCAGTGCAGCGCCATGTACTTGTCCACCGACCATATATCCGCAGCGGGTATGGTGGCCTTGAACTCCTCTTCCATCTCCATCTCGGTCTTGTTCAGATCCTCGATGCCGCCTATGCATATGACCGTCTTCACGTTCGGTGCATACTCATGGATGATATCGGAGAAGCGCACGAAGAAATCGCCTATCTCCTTGTATGCAGCGCGCTTGGTGAATGAGAACCAGTTGCCCGTAGCCTCATGGTTTATGCGGAGCATCATGCGCCCGTAGGGTCTGAGATCCTTTGCTATGGCGATGAGCTGCTCATCGGTGCAGTTCGGGTCTATGGTGAGGGTGAGGTTCACATCCTGCCCGTGACGGCGGATGTCGCGCATCTGCGCAAAGGGCTCGCCGTCGGTATTGCCGCCGATGCCGCCCTTGTATGTGAAATAGTCGTCATAGGGATAATCCCACTGGAAGGACACCTCTGCGTCCTTCATAGCTTCCGATATCCTCTGCGGCCACTGCTTGTCAAAGGGATAGTAGCAGTACATCAGAGATACGCTCCTGTGTGGCCTGCCCAGCTTGTGCAGTATATAATCCTGATTGACGTACTCGCCTCTTTCCGAGCCGTCGCCCAGATCAACGGCACACTTGGCCTGCCCCATATGGATGCGTCTTATCTCCATCAGAATCCCCCCTTGTCACCGGGCTGTATCACGGCCTTGGCCTGCTTTACCGCCTCTATCGACTGCATTATCTGCTGGAGGTTGGCTGTGAGTATCTCCTCAGTGCGTGTCAGGTTCTTTATGATATACTGATCCGTAGCCTGCTTTACAGCCTTGGCCTGTTCATTTGCCTTCTTCTCGATCTCCTCCGCCTTGAGCTGGGCAGCCTTGGTTATGGTATCCGACGAAGTCAGCTCCCTTGCTCTCTGCTCGGCACGGGTTATGATCTCCTCAGCCATGCGGTTGCCGTCGTCAACGATGCTCTTGCGGTCGGCTACGATCTGCTCTGCCTGCTTCATCTCTGCGGGCAGGTTCATCATCGCCTTGTCGATAAGATCCTGCATCACCTCACCGTCGATCTGCTTCTTTCCGGTGATGGGAGCGGTCTTTGCGGTCATCAGCAGATCCGTCATCTGCTCAAGCAGCGATCTTACAAGTTCCTGTGACATAAGTATCCTCCTGAAACACTGATTTGATGATTTATACTGCTACAGTACTATCACCCGTGTTGAATATGTTTGTATCATCCGTACAGAACCGGAACTGTGCCGGCTCATATCTTCCTGAGTATCCTGCTGTTTATGTCGTCGAGTATCTCCGCGGGCACGAAGGGGCTTATGTCCCCGCCGTAATACGCCACCTGCTTGACGGCAGAGGATGACAGGTACATATGCTCTGCGCCCGCCGTCATGAATACCGTCTCCACGCCGCCCGATATGGTGCGGTTGATGAGCGACATCTGGAATTCATACTCGAAATCGGTCATAGCGCGCAGACCCTTTACCACGGTGTCCGCACCGACCTTCTTCACATAGTCCACTATCAGCCCCTCGCATATATCCACGCTCACATTGTCAAGATGTGAGGTGCATCTGCGGATGAAATCCGCTCTCTCCTCGGGGGAGAAGCTGGGCTGCTTCTGCGGGTTCACCGCAACAAGAACGATCACCTTGTCAAATATAGCTGCGGCGCGTTCTATTATATCGAGATGGCCCACCGTAACAGGGTCAAAGCTGCCGGGACATACTGCTGTTTTCAATACATACACCTCTGTATCATAGTCTGCGGATCATACGGGACGTACAGCGCGATACATCCGGTAGCCTTGCCGCATTATTCTTCTTCAATGCTGTTCCTGTATACTGTCACGCCGATCTTGCCATAGCGATAGACTTTGGTGCGCGTCATCCTGCCCACGGTCTCGGGGAGTACCAGCTCCTTCTCATGCTCGCATACTATTATGCCCCTGTCGGACATATGCACCTCAAGCAAGGGCAGCGCCTCGGGTATGAGCCCCTTGTTGTACGGGGGATCGAGCAGGGCAATATCGAAGGTGAGCCTCACCTGACGCAGAAAATCTATCGCATTCGCCTGTGTGACGGTGCATTTGCCGCCGAAACCGCAGGCTGCGATATTCTCACGGGTGCATTTGAGCGACTCGGCAGACTGATCGACGAAGCGGCATTCCTTTGCCCCTCTCGATACAGCCTCTATGCCCAGCTGGCCTGTGCCGCTGAACAGATCGAGCACCATAGCGCCCTCTATATCGAACTGTATTATCGAGAATATGGCCTCCTTGACCATATCCGAAGTGGGACGAACGCTGTCGCCCTCGAGTGCAGCAAGCTTTCTCCCTCTTGCTGTTCCGGTTATTACTCTCATATATCTCTCCCATCGTTATTACAAAACAGTTACACAGATTTATTATAACTTAAAAATCCGCTTTTGTCTATACACAAAGCGGATTTTTATAGTAGTAAATATGCACAAATTACGACAGAATTTATAATGCATTATGCATCACAGATTTTCCATGATATATGCCTTGACCATCTCTGCGGTCTCCGCGCTCACATGCATTACTGCGGCTATGTCCGCTGTATCAGCGGCCTTGATCCGTTCTACGGTCTTGTATTCGCCCATGAGAGCGGCCGCCTTCTTCTGCCCTACGCCCTTTATGGAGGTGAGCCCGCCGCTGAGCGTGCTTGCACGGTGGCGCTTGCGCTGGTATGTGATGGCGTAGCGGTGTACCTCGTCCTGTATCTGCGTCACCAGATGGAACGCCGCCTGCCGCTGTGATATGCTTATCTCGCCGCCGTCGGATGTGATGGCACGGGTGCGGTGATTGCCGTCCTTGACCATGCCGAATATATTAACGGATATACCCATCTCGCCCATTACGGCACGCACAGCACTGAGCTGTCCCTCGCCGCCGTCAAGCAGTATAAGGTCGGGCAGCCGCCTGAAGCCCTCGTCCTGTTCCTCCGGGTCAAGGTAGTGGGTAAACCGCCTGCGAAGCACCTCCTGCATACAGGCAAGGTCGTTCTGTATGATATTCTCCTTTATGGAGAAGCGCTTGTAGTATTTCTTTGCGGGTCTGCCGTTCTCGAATACTATCATGCCCGCCACCATATCCTGCGAGCCGAGATTGGATATATCGTAGCTCTCGATGTATACAGGCGGCTTTTCAAGACCCAAAAGCTGTGTCAGCTCCTCAAGGGCGGTTATCTCCTTGGATGTGCGCCCCACACGGATGGACAGGTACTCCTGCGCATTGCTGCGGGCGGTCTCCGCAAGGCGCATGAATCTGCCCTTCTGCGGCACTATCACATCCACCGCATGACCCGATCGCTCCCTGAGCAGCCTCTCTGTGCTCTCCCTGTCCTCGGGCTCATCGAACATTACCACTGTGCGGGGTATCTCCCTGCCGCTGCCGTAATACTGCGTGATGAATTCCTCCGCCACAGAGGACAGCCCCTCGCCCGATACCGCAAATTCCTCGCCCAGGAAATATTCCGCACGGTCGGCAAGCCTGCCGCCGCGGTACATTATCACTGCCGCGCATATCTCGCCGCCCATCCTTGCGATCGCAGCCGCATCCGTATCGGGCAGCCCCTCCTCTATGATGGTCTGTCCGTCT
>JAFPPJ010000237.1 GCA_017410745.1 Oscillospiraceae bacterium | reverse complement strand
GTCAGAGCTGTTCCCTCGGATATAATAAACTGATGCGTATCATCATTGCTGTCATTTTCAATACCAAGCAATTTTTTTATAAATCCGCCAACTTCCGCACATCATTTGTCACTACTTCACGAAACTCCTCTGCCATATCCTCCGGGCTGTGCTCTGTCCACATCTGTATCGCCAAGAATGCAAGAGTTTCGGCATCGTTTAGTTCAGCTTTTCTGATCGTCTTGCTTCTCCCTTTTCCAGAAGCTCCAATGCATGCCCATGCCGTATCCTATCTTCTCATAGAAAGGATCGCCGCCGCCTGTCATATGTGTCGCTCCGAGAGCTCTCATCCTGCGGCAGTGAACAGACAGTGCCGCGGCGGCAAGCCCTTTTCGCCTATGTTCGGGTGCCGTGCAAAGAGGTTCCATATATGCCAGTTTGTTCTGAGGCACCCACCACATACCGGAATAGCAAACATACTCTCCCTGCTCATCGGCGATAATAACGTCATATTCATGCGTCGAATGCGGGAGAGGCGCCATTATATCCCCAAGACAATCCTTATAGGATTTTTCGGGAGTCCAGTCAAATGATGTATCCTGTTTGTCCCAGCCTGTGAACTCGCCTTTGTCACCATGGTCAAAACCGTACCAGCACAGTTTTCCTATCTTGACGGGATCTATATCCTTCGGGTCAACAAAATGATATCCGTCGGGCAGCTCATAGTTTAATTCGTTTCTCAGATCAAATATCCTGTCATCATATTCAAAAACCTTTTTGAATCCGCGCTTCTTTGCGGCTTCCATAAGATATTCCTGACCGTTGAAAAGTACAAGCTGCTGCTCATTATCCCAGTTCGGCATGGTCGTCACGGCATATTCTATAAGCTCATCTGCCAGATATTCATACCCTTTGCGCACACTGAAATAGATATCCGTCGCCGGAGCTTCATAGAACACAAACGCCGCTGTCCTGTCGCCATCAAACCAGAATCTGTTCAGATAGGAATAGGAATTATCCATCCATGATGCCAGTATCGCATGTTCAAAGAAAGGTGCAGCGACCCCGCTCCCGTTTTCGCGGTCATATATATCCGTCAGAAAGTCCCATACCTTGTTGATGTCCGTCAGTATCTGAAATTGTTTCGTTGTCATTTTTTTCATATTATATCCCTTTTAAGTTGATCGTCCGAGAAGACACACCGTCTCCACATGCTTTGTGCCGGGGTACAGATCCACTGTACATAGCTTCTGCAGGGTGTATCCTCTGTCTGCAAGCCTGCGGCAGTCCCTTGCGGCGGTGGATGGATCGCATGATACCATGACGATGCGCTCGGGATGCATCTGCACCATAGCGTCGATGGTCTGCTCATCGCAGCCCTTTCTCGGCGGGTCGGTGATGATGACATCGGGGAGCCTGCCCTCATCTGCAAGGCGCTTTGCAGTCTCTCCCGCATCCGCACAGAAGAATTCGGCATTTGCGATATTGTTTGCCTGTGCGTTGAAGTGCGCATTCTCCACAGCCTGCGGCACTATCTCCGCACCTGTCAGACGGGCAAAGCCCTCCATGGAAAGTCCTATAGTGCCTGCACCGCAGTACAGGTCAAGTATATCCTTCCCCGCGGGCTCGGCGTATTCCTGCGCCTTAGCGTAAAGCCTTTCCGCCTGTGCAGTGTTCACCTGATAGAACGACAGGGGAGAGAGACGTATGCGCCTGCCGCACATGATATCCTCGATGAAGCTGCTGCCGCGGACGGTGATGCACTTTTCACCCATGATCACATTTGTCCTGTCGGAGTTGATATTGAGTATAAATGAGCGTATCCGTGGGAACAGTGCGGCAAGCTCTGCCGCAAGCGCCTCCATGTCGAATCGGCGTGCCGCCACTATGCACAGCATGATCTCTCCGGTGTGATAGCCCTGCCTTATGTATATATGCCGCACGATGCCCTTGCCCGTGACTTCATCGTATACGGGTATCCTGTATCTGTTGATATGTGCGATGCAGGCCTGTGCTATATCCGAGAATATCTGCGGCTGCAGCAGGCAGTCCGCACATTCTATGACCCTGTGGCTGCGCTGTGCGAAGAAGCCGCAGTATGCAGTGCCGTCGGGATGCACTGCTACGGGGTATTGTGCCTTGTTGCGGCAGCGGTCGGTCATATCCGCTCCGATGATGTCCTCCTCCGTGTAGGATGCAGGGTCGAAGCCGCCTATGCGTGTGAACATCTCACGCACCGCATGCTGCTTGAGGCGCGCCTCCTCCTCATAGGATATGTGTCTGAACGTACAGCCGCCGCACTTTCCGTAAGCAGCACAGCCCCTGTCCGTGCGGTACGGAGAGGGGCTAATGAGCTTTTCGATTATGCCGAAGCAGTACGAACGACAGACCTTGACTATCCTGCATGAAATACGGTCGCCCACAGCGGTAAAGGGCACGAATACAGCAATACCTTCGTGCCTGCCTACGCCGCTCCCTTCAAGGGTGACATCAGTTATCTCAAGCTCTGTTATATCGTTCTTCTTCATATTATACTTGCCAGTCGCAGAATGCAGCCTCGGTCTCACTTCTCTTAGGCCTTGCCATAAGGTCGCGGAGAGCGGTCTGCGGTGATTTGCCCTTGTAGAGTATCTGATAGCACTGTTCGGTGATGGGCATGCATACTCCCACCTTCTGCGAAAGCTGGTATGCAGCCTCACAGCAGAAGTAGCCCTCCACCGTGCCTACACGTTTCACAGCTTCCTCGGGGGATACGCCCTGACCTATGAGTATGCCCGCGCGTCTGTTGCGGCTGTGCATAGAGGTACAGGTCACGATAAGATCGCCTATTCCCGTAAGTCCTGCGAAGGTCTCCGCCTTGCCGCCCACAGCGATGCCGAGCTTGGATATCTCCCATATCCCTCGTGTCATGAGCGCAGCCTTGGTGTTGTCGCCAAGACCCATGCCATCCGCTATGCCTGCGCACAGTGCGATTATGTTCTTGAATGCGCCGCCGAGCTCGCAGCCTATCATATCATCGTTTATGTATATCCTGATGGATGAGCTTGACATGACATCCTGTATGAGCTGAGCATCCTCACTGCTTTTGGCAGCGACTACGATAGTCGTGGGTATGCCCCGCGCGAACTCTTCCGCATGGGAAGGGCCTGTGAGCACGGCGGTAGGTTTGCCGGTCTCCTCGGATATTACCTCGCTCATGCGCTTGAGAGAGCCTGCCTCAAGCCCCTTGCCGCTGTTTACCACAACAGCCTTTTCATCTATATACGGAGCAGCCTTCCGTGCCACATCCCTGACAAAGCTGACGGGTATGCCTCTCATGCTGAAAGATGTCTTGGCACTTGGCGCAAACAAGAGCCGTCTCGTCGCGAAAATGGCGGGCGGCGCGCAGATGTTCGCGTTCGCGAAAGCAACGGATATCATGAAGGTCGGGCAGCGG
>JAFPPJ010000236.1 GCA_017410745.1 Oscillospiraceae bacterium | reverse complement strand
TGTCCTGCCGTCGCCCATAACGCCTACCGAACGCATGGAGGTGAGCACTGCGAAATACTGGTTTATCTCGGTGTCAAGCCCTGCATTCGCGATCTCTTCGCGGAATATGAGGTCTGCATCGCGGAGTATCTCCAGCTTCTCCTCGGTGATCTCGCCGATTATGCGTATCGCAAGTCCCGGCCCCGGGAAGGGCTGACGGTCAACGAGCACATCGGAAAGTCCCAGCTCACGTCAGAGCGCCCTGACCTCATCCTTGAACAGGAGGCGCAGAGGCTCTATTATCTCCTTGAAATCAACATAGTCGGGAAGACCGCCTACGTTGTGATGCGACTTGATAACGGCTGCATCGCCTGTGCCGCTCTCGATGACATCGGGGTATATGGTGCCCTGTGCAAGGAAGTCTACCTTGCCTATCTTTTTCGACTCCGCCTCAAATACTC
This sequence comes from Oscillospiraceae bacterium, assembly GCA_017410745.1. GTDB lineage: Bacteria > Bacillota > Clostridia > Oscillospirales > Ruminococcaceae > Huintestinicola. The sequence continues at coordinate 4,615 of JAFPPJ010000236.1, read as the reverse complement.
GGATGAACTCCTCGCCGATTATCTTGCGCTTCTCCTCGGGCTCGGAAACTCCCGAAAGCCTTGCGAGGAAGCGATCCTTTGCGTTCACATGGATGAAGTTGATGCCCCAGCCGCTGAATGCCTGCTCTACCTCGTCGCCCTCGTTCTTGCGCATGAAGCCGTGATCGACGAATATGCAGGTGAGCTTGTCGCCCACTGCGCGTGCGAGAAGTGCTGCGCATACGCTGCTGTCAACACCGCCCGAAAGTGCGAGCAGCACCTTGCCGTCGCCTACCTTTGCACGCACCTGCTCTATGGCGGATACGGCGTAGTTCTTCATAGTCCAGTCGCCCGTGCAGCCGCATACATAGCGCACGAAGCTGTTGAGCATGGCAAGGCCGTGCTGTGTGTGATTTACCTCGGGGTGGAACTGTACGGCGTACAGCTTCTTCTCCGGGCACTCGAAGGCTGCAGCAGGGCAGTCCTTGGTATGAGCGGTGACGGTGAAGCCTGCGGGCACCTGTGAAACATAGTCCGTATGGCTCATCCATGATATAGCACTGTCGGGCATTCCGCTGACGCCGCCGAATATCTGTGATGCCCTGTCATAGAATGTCTCGGTCATGCCGTATTCGGATACGGTGCAGGTCTCCACCTTGCCGCCGAGAGTATAGGCCATCAGCTGTGCGCCGTAGCATATGCCGAGTATGGGGATGCCAAGCTCGAATATCTCCTTGCCTATATGGGGGGACTTCTCGTCGTACACGCTGTTAGGGCCGCCGGTGAATATGATGCCCGAGGGCTTTGCGGCAGCTATCTTTGCGATATCCGTCCTGTACGGCCATACCTCACAGTATACACCGCACTCGCGGACACGTCTTGCTATGAGCTGATTGTACTGACCTCCGAAATCCACTACGATTATCAGCTGATGCTCCATAGTATGCAGTCCTTTCGTATATAGATCCCGCAAATTGCGGGGGTAAAAACGGCATCTCCGAAATGGAAATGCCGTGGCGTATCACTTTCTTCTTGAGCCCCTGCGCTTGCTGTCCATATTGCGTTTTATATCACCCATGCGCTCGTCCGAGCTCGCCTTGAAGCGGCTGAGCATATCCTCGAATGAGGACTGCGCTGTCTGAGGCTCGCCTGCGGGCTTCCTGCCTGCGGGTGCGGGGCCTCTCCCGACGGGTGCCGGGCCTCTTCCTGCGGGTGCAGGGCCTCTGCCTGCAGGTCTGCCTGTATTGCTTGGACGGGGAACAGCCTTCTTTATGGAAAGGGAGATCTTGCCCTCCTCGCTTATGCCGATGACCTTCACCTTCACGGTGTCGCCCTCGGTGAGGTGGTCTCGTATCTCACTGACAAAGGTGTTTGCGACCTCGGAGATGTGCACCATACCGGATACTCCCGGCTCAAGCTCCACAAATGCTCCGAATTTAGTGATCCCGGTCACCTTGCCCTCATAGATGTTTCCAATTTCCGGCTGCATAAATATACCTTTCCAGATCTTTTCAGGCGATCAACCATTATTCTTATTAGGATCTACGAACCGCCGTTCATTAGGATAGGCATAACCCAGTCTCTCGGTGGCGATGCGCTCCATAAAGGATCTTTCGTCCTCATCGTTGAGAATGCTCTCATACGACATATTCTCTGCCTTGAGCTCATCTATCTTGGCATTGAGCTCTGCGAGCTCCGCCTGCTTCTTGGCTACAGTCACCTCATCGTAGATGAATGCGACGCCGCAGGAAAGTATAAGACCCGAAACGGCAACAGTGACGATAAGAACGAGCAAGGGTGATGTGCGTCCGCGCTTTTTCTTCCTGTAGTCACGCATAGTCCTGGCGGCAGAACGCTTGCGCTGCCTGAGACTAACGTCTGACATAAACACCACCTCCGTACACTGATCAGCGGATACTGCTCCGTCTAACTATTATACACCAAAAGGCGGGGTATTTTCAAGAAGTTTTTCAAATTTATACGATTTTTGTCATTTTGCACAAAACAGCCCGCGGCGTATGGTCAAAATTCAGCTTACGGGCTTTATGAGTGCGGTCTTGAGTATGAAGTCGTATATCGGGGCGGCGGCGGTGAATTCCTTTCCTATCTCGTCGGCAAAGCCCTCGGAGAATATGGTGTCCCAGTCGGTGCGCCTGCGGAACACGCCGATGTTCTTGCGCTCGAGCCATTCACGCTGCTCCTCGGGCGCATCGGGGTATCTGCTGCGCTTGTACTTGTCGCCGTACAGCTCGAAGGCGGATGCGGCGAGGGCATCGTTTGCTTTGATGAATGCGGGGTCTCCCGCAAGTATGGTCTCACGCAGGAGCTGCATCATGCCGTCGGGCGGCACATAGCATCCGCAGCCGTATTCCGCGCCGGCGGGGGATATATCGAAATAGAATGCGGGAGGCGCTTTGTACAGATCCTTCTCGCGCCCGAAGGATACCCACATATTCTCACGGTAGCGGGAGCGGCCGTTGAGAAAGCGGGTGTCACGGTATATCCTTGATATATGTACTTTATCTATATGTTCATCTATCGACTGTATGTACGGCAGGAGCGCATCGGCGATGTGCTTCATCGGCGCAGTCACCAGCTCCGCGAACTGTGCCTTGTGCTCGGTGAACCAGAGCTTGTCGTCACGCATCGCATTTTCCGTCATGAGGTCGAGCATAGCTGCCGAGAATGTATCCATTATCTCACCTTCAAAAAAACCCCTATACCGAAGTATAGGGGATATGGTGCGGAAGATGGGACTTGAACCCACACGTCGTCGACACACGCACCTCAAACGTGCCTGTCTGCCTATTCCAGCACTTCCGCATATATGTGACCATCGCGACCGTCAGGCTGCCTCGTTAAGACCGCCTCGTCGTCAGTCAACTTTGATATTATACCATGATGCAGAGGGTTTGTCAATGAATGAAATATTAAACTTTTGTGTATTTATTTCCAAGGGCATAAAACGGCTTGCATACGCGATCTGCCCGCAGAAAAAATATATGAGCCGAAAATAACGTTGTAAATGTTGCACAAAGAGACATAGCAAAAGTTAATACTATTATAGAAATTTTACAATTGCCCTTGTAATTTGATTTACAATCTGTTAAAATGAATAATGACATAAAATTGCCTACGGCTATCCCTTTAAGAAAGAGATGATGAGTATATGAATCAGAACTCCATCGGAGATTACGAATTCCCTCTTTTTGTCTTCCATGAGGGCAATAACTTTGAAGCATTCAACTTTTTCGGTGCTCACAGAGGCGAGAAGGACGGGCAGCAGGGCGTATACTTCAGGGTATGGGCACCCAATGCCAAATCCGTATCGCTCATAGGTGATTTCAACGACTGGGACAGGGACAAGCACCCTATGGCCAGACTCAGCGACCCGAGCGTATGGGAACTGTTCCTGCCGGGCGTGGAGGAGTATTTCACCTATAAATATTCGATCGAATCCTCGCACTACTCCATTACAGACAAGGCCGATCCCTACGGCGCACATATGGAGCTCAGACCCAACACCGCCACCAAGTTCGTGGATATAGACGACTATGTATGGCACGATGATGCATGGTATGAGGAAAAGCGCAGGAAGAACGTATACCGTTCGCCCATGAACATCTACGAGGCACATCTGGCATCGTGGAGACAGTACGAAGACGGCTCGCCCTTCGACTATGTGAAGTTCGGTACGGAGATGAGCGCATACCTTAAAGAGATGGGATACACCCATATCGAGCTGATGCCCCTTTCGGAATACCCCTTCGACGGGTCGTGGGGCTATCAGGTTATAGGCTACTATGCGCCCACATCCCGCTACGGCACGCCCAAGCAGTTCATGGAAATGATAGACATATTCCATCAGAACGGCATATCCGTCATACTCGACTGGGTGCCCGCACACTTCCCGAAGGATGCGGCAGGACTGTTTGAGTTCGACGGCGGCGACTGCTACGAATACGCAGACCCCCTCAAGAAGGAGCATCTTTCATGGGGCACAAGGGTATTCGACTACGGCAAGGGAGAGGTAAGGAGCTTCCTTATATCCAATGCGATATACTGGATAGAGAAATTCCATGTGGACGGTCTCAGAGTGGATGCGGTCGCTTCCATGCTGTACCTCGACTACGACAGGCGCGAGTGGAGACCGAACAAGGACGGCGGCAATGAGAACTACGAGGCGATAGAGTTCCTGCGCAAGCTCAATACCGCAGTATTCTCCCGCAATCCCGACGTGCTTATGATAGCGGAGGAGTCCACCGCGTGGCCTATGGTCACAAAGCCTGCTGATGCGGGCGGCCTGGGCTTCAACTTCAAATGGAACATGGGCTGGATGAATGACACCCTGGACTATATGAAGACCGATCCCATCTACCGCGCAGGCAATCATGGGAAGCTCACGTTCTCATTCTTCTATGCGTTCTCCGAGAACTTCATACTGCCCATCTCCCATGATGAGGTGGTACACGGCAAGTGCTCGCTGTACAATAAGATGAGCAGCCCCTCTATGGACGGCAAGTTCGCATCGGACAGGGCGTTCATAGCGTATATGATGGCTCACCCGGGCAAGAAGCTCAATTTCATGGGCACAGAGCTCGGACAGGTGATAGAGTGGGACTACAAGAAGGAGCTC
>JAFPPJ010000235.1 GCA_017410745.1 Oscillospiraceae bacterium | reverse complement strand
AGGAGACAGTGCCCGAGAAGAAGTTTGATCCGATGATCATAGTTATACCCATCCTCGGCGTGATAAGCTTCCTCATAGTGTTCTATATCATCAGCCGGTATGTGTCAGCACGGATATACAGGAAAATGGGGCGTTCCGACCGTCTCAGGTATCTCTCGCAGCAGAACCTGCGCCTTATGGGGATACTCGGATTTCGCATGGAGGAGGGCGAGACGCTCGCAGAGCTCATGCACAGGATAGATGTTTCCGACAGGCAGGACATAAAGGAACAGACGGGCTTTATACCCATATACGAAGCGCTGCTCTATTCCGACAGGGAGATGACCGAGGAGGATATTGCCCTTACCGAAAGGATAAACACGGCTCTGAAAGGCCTTGTGAAGAAGGCAAGACCGGTATACGGGCTGATACATAATACATGATGCAGAAGCATATGTTATGACGAAAGGATATGACAGTATGGACTCAATACTTATCAAGGACACCACACGGGAACAGCGCGAGGAGATAATCAAGCGCTCGATGGACTGCGGAGGCGGCTGTGAGAACTGCTCCTCATGCTGGCTCGGCGGCGGCTCGCCGTGGGATATGTACAAGGACTATATCGACGGCAAGAAGGAGATAGCAGAGATAAACCGCGAGTACAACGCACGATACATACACGGATAGGTCGGCTAAGCCGACAGTTACCCGATACGCAGCAGCAAAAGAACCAATGTGCTATCCTCGGAGCATTGGTCACTGCGTATATGATATACATTATCCGATAGCGAACGGACGGTATGAGAATAAAGCGCCCCCGCATATGATGTCATATGCGGGGGGATATATCATACTTCGTATTTCGGTTCGCAGGTGAGATTTATGCCAAGTCTCTTGAATATGCGTTCATCCACAGGGGAGAGTATGACGGTGGAATGTACCTCGCAGCCGCGCAGCCTGGATATCTGCTCCATCGCCTTCTTTGCGTTGGGGTCTGTGTTGGCGCATATCGACAGCGCGATCAGCGTCTCGTCGGTGTGCATCCTCGGATTGTTATTGCCGAGGTGATTTACCTTCAGTGCCATGATAGGCTCTATTACATGGGGCGACATGAGAAGTATCTCATCGTCTATATCCGCAAAATATTTCAGAGCATTGAGCAGCAGTGCGGATACCGCACCGAGCAGATCTGATGTGCGCCCTGTTATCACGGTGCCGTCGGACAGCTCCATCGCAGCTGCAGGGCCGTCGGTAGCCTTTTCCTTTTCGAGTGCCGCCGCAACTACCTTCCTGTCGTCGGCGGATACATTCGCCTGCTTCATGAGCAGCTCGAGCTTCATCACCTCATCCGAGGAGATATGACCCTTTCTGTTCTCACACATACCCGTGTAATAGCGGCGGATTATCTCCTGGCGTGCAGCATCGCATACCGCTTCATCATCGGTGATGCAGTTGCCTGCCATATTCACGCCCATATCGGTAGGGGACTTGTAGGGGGACTCTCCGAGTATCATCTCGAACATGGCGTTGAGGACGGGGAATATCTCCACATCACGGTTGTAGTTGACGGTAGTCTTGCCGTATGCTTCCATGTGGAAGGGGTCTATCATGTTCACATCGTTGAGGTCGGATGTGGCAGCCTCATATGCGATGTTCACGGGATGGCGCAGGGGCAGGTTCCATATGGGGAATGTCTCGAACTTGGCATAGCCGGCATTTATGCCCCTCTTGTGCGCATGATACAGCTGAGAAAGGCAGGTAGCCATCTTGCCGCTGCCGGGCCCCGGTGCGGTTATCACCACGAGCCTGCGGGAGGTCTCGATATAATCGTTCCTGCCGTAGCCCTCATCGCTTATGATGTAGTTGAGATTGGAGGGGTAGCCCTTGATGCTGTAATGGTGGTATACCTTTATGCCGAGCGCCTCGAGCCTTTTCTGGAATGCGTCCGCAGTGGGCTGATCGTCATACCTTGTGAGCACGACGCTGCTCACATAGAGACCCTTCTTTGTGAATACGTTGAACAGGCGGATAACGTCAACATCATATGTGATGCCCAGATCGCCCCTGATCTTGTTCTTTTCGATATCGTCCGAATTGATAACTATGACTATCTCAGCCTCGTCCTTGAGCTGAAAGAGCATCTGCAGCTTACTGTCGGGCTTGAACCCGGGCAGCACTCTTGAAGCGTGATAATCGTCAAACAGCTTGCCGCCGAATTCAAGATAGAGCTTGTCGCCGAACTGTGCTATCCTCTGTCTGATATGCTCAGACTGCATTTTAAGATATTTTTCGTTATCAAAACCGATCTTAGAACTCATCGTAATTTCTCCCATATCCCGTTATTGTCTTATTTAAGATATACTGCTGTGTGATCCTTCTCATCACTGTATGTCACGGACATGCACCGATAACCGTTGGTAGTCTTGAAGAAGTATATCTGTGCAAAGTCGTTCCCATCGTAGTCTCGCAGGGTGTATACAGGCGCTTCCGGGTCGCCGTTGTATATCGTCTCGCCGGATATCGTCCCGCCTGTGCTGCTTTTTGCTTCGAATTCACCGCGGTATTCGTACAGTGTGATAGTGGTGCCGAGTGCGGGGTCATGCCATGTGCCCTCCATCTCGCCGTCGGGCAGGTCTATGATGCATTCCTCTTCGCCAAGTCCGCCTTCAAGCGCTATCTTGTCCAGATCCACATTTTCCTCGGGGCCTCCCGGGGCGCCGCCGATCGGGATAAAGGGAAGCTGCACGGCTTCCGAGTCAAAGCTGTCCATCAGTGCGGAGAATTCCTCGGGGGTCATGTCGCGCTTCTCGGACTCCTCCGTGCCGAATATGCCGTTGGTGTTGTAGTAGTAGGATATATCTCCGCCCGGCTCCCCGTCGGTGAAATAGAAATCATCCCATTCGAGCTTGGTGCCGTCTTTGCTTATGTGGCATTTGCCTATCAGAGTCACCGCCGCTCCGCCCGAGCCGCAGTAGCAGAATGTGCCCTCGCCTGTGGCCTTGTGTGCACTTCTTGTCATGCCCTCGAATGTGGGTACTATCGCGCCGTCGGAATAGGTATAGCAGCCGTATACGATCTTGTCGTTGTACTCCTTGGTGTCATCCTGTGCGGTCTCGCCCAGCAGAAGCTCGGGTATGCCGTCGCCGCTTATATCCTTGATGAGATAGCCGATGCTGCGCTGCAGCTCGGATGTCTCGCCGTACATCACTCTTTCCGTGATGCCCGAAGGGAGATATGTGTACTCCTTGTCCATGTCATATCCTTTGTTTATGACATTGGATATCTCGGAAATGACGGGCGAGTATATCATATCATAGTCTGCTTCGGGAGCGGACAGCTCCGTTGTGTCTGCGGATGTCTCGGACTGAGTTTCGGACGAAGCCGCTGAGCCTGCGGGCTTACGATGTTCCTCCCAGTCGGGTGAGCCCTCCTTCACGAGCATGAGCACGAGCCCCTCTATCGAAAGATATACCCAGTTGTCCTCGAACTGACCCATGATCTCATAGCCGTCGTCGGTGGTGAAGAGTATGTCCTCCTCTGTGTATACGTCGTACTTCAGGTCGTCTGCTTCCTCCTGCAGGAAAAGCTTTGCCTTGCCGTCCTCGTATATCTCGAGCCATTCCTCGTCGGTGTCGATCATATTGCCGTCTTCATCCATTATTATAGCACCGTCATAGTGGCCGAGCAGCTTGCTGTCAAGCTTTATATCGGAGGCGGGCGCAGCGGTGGTCTCCGATGCGGATGCCGATGTGGTCTGCTCGGTGGTGATGTCGGTGGCAAGGGGCTGGGCAGGTGTGTTTTTTCCGCTGCATCCTGCCAATGAGCATACCATAGCCATTGATAGTATGAGTGCTGTTTTCTTTCGTATGTCCATAAACTCTCTCCCTATATCTT
>JAFPPJ010000234.1 GCA_017410745.1 Oscillospiraceae bacterium | reverse complement strand
GGCTTCTTGTGCGCTTCGGTGCGGATAGTATCCACGAGCCCCGACTTCACGAGGGAGTCCATAGCGGCGGGGAATGCGCCTACGCCCGGGAGTATTATCCCGTCGGCGTTCTCTATCTCCCTCTTGTCCGATGTGAGCCCGGCTTCTATGCCGAGATAACTGCAGGCGTTCTTCACCGAGAAGATGTTGCCTGCACCGTAGTCGATTATAGCGATCATTCTTGTCTCCCGAAAATAAATTCCGTAATATCGTCGAATTCGTCGGTGTCGGGAACTCCGCCCGACATGACATATCTGTACAGCCCGAAGGTGTCCTCGATCTCGGGCAGGAAGCGCACGAACTGCAGTTGCGTGCCGTCTTCCATCTCGAAGTGCATCTCGGTCTGTATGCAGTCCTCGCGCATCACCGACTGTATATATGTGAGTCTGCCCTCCTTGCCGTATATCTCGGCAGAGGCGGGCTCGCACATCTCAAGTATCACGAAGTCGGTGTAGTCCGGACGCATATCCGTAAGGGCGGCAAGCACATCGTCGCCGAAGGTGTCGCCCTTGCTGAAAAAGTATGTATTGAGCCAGCCCTCACCTATATTCCCGCTGTCGGTCCTGCGCAGGAAATAGCGGCAGTAGGCATCGGTCTGAAAAGGATCCTTCATGGCTTTATTAATTCATAATTCATAATGCATAATGCATAATGAATATGCTCCTTTCATAACGATGGGTAAGTGCAGAAATGCTTGAATTTATAATGTATAATGCACATAATATGCACCTTTCATTGCGGAGAAGGTGAAGTCATAATGCCGTCCCGATACATTTTGCATTATGCCTTGTGCATTCAGAGCACTCCTTTTGTGGAGAGGGTGCCCTCGCCTGTGAGGGTCACTGCTTCTTTAAGGGAGTGAGCCAGCGCCTTGAACAGTGCCTCTATCTTGTGGTGGTCGTTTGCACCGTAGAGGCAGCGCAGATGAAGCGTGATGCCTGCATTCATCGCAAAGGCGCGCATGAATTCCTCGGTGAGGAAATTGTCGTATGTGCCTGTCTGCTGATTGGTATACGCACACTCGTACACCAGATAGGGGCGGTTGGATATATCGAGGGAGCAGAAGCCGAGTGCCTCATCCATAGGTATATAGAATGAGCCGTAGCGGCGTATGCCGGATGTGCTGCCGAGCGCCGCCTTGAACGCCTGACCGAGCACTATGCCCGTATCCTCCACGCTGTGATGCCCGTCCACATGAAGGTCGCCTTTGCACTTTACCTCCATGTCAAAGCCTGCGTGTACGCAAAGTGCGGTGAGCATATGGTCGAAAAATCCGATGCCCGTATCTATATCATATCTGCCGCTGCCGTCAAGACACAGACTTACGTGTATATCCGTCTCCTTTGTCTTGCGGTCGATCACAGAGTTACGCATAATATACCTCCATATTTTTCAAGTTTGGAGTGTGAAGAGTGGAGTTTGGAGTTATCGCACTCTGAAAAGTTAAGAGCGAAAACTTCCAAACGAACGTATAGCCTGTGGTTTGTGCGTTGTCATCGTTCCCGCTTAAAGAGCGGCTAAAGACAAATCAATATGTCCCGTCAGTAACTCCACACTCCAAACTCCAAACTCCAAACTCATATAAGTGAGAGCACTTGTTCCATCTGGTATAAAAGTTCCTTTACTTCGTCGGGGGTGCCTGCGGTGATGCGCAGATAGCCGCCCATCTGACGGATGCTTACGGAGCGCTTTTTCAGCTCCTCGGCTATGGTCTCTGCCTTGGGCGTCTTCACGAATACGAAGTTGGTCACGCTGTCGTATACTCGCTCTATGGTGAAGTGCCGCTCCGAAAGGCGCAGCAGACCTTCTCTGAGTTCATCCCTTGCGGCGAGTATCTTCTGCGTGTTCTCCTCTATGACATCCTTGTGCCGCATCACCTCACAGGCAGCGGCGATGGTGTAGGAGTTGACATTGTAGGGGGACTTCACCGCACGCAGCACGTCGGTTATCTCCCTGCACGCCATGGCAAAGCCAAGTCTGAGTGATGCCATGCCCATATTCTTCGATGCGGTCTTGAGCACGATGAGATTGTCAAGGGTCTCTATCTGATCCATGACCGACTGATCCCAGAAGTCCATGTACGCCTCGTCTATCACGCACAGGCAGGACACGTTCTTTATCAGACGGAGCACGTCCTGACGGCGCACGCCCAGCGATGTGGGATTGCAGGGATTTGAGAATATGACCGCTCCCACGGGATTCTGCGAGCAGTACTCGATCACCTTGGATATATTTATCTTCAGGTCGTCCTCCTTGGGGACGGAATGCACCTTCAGCTCATTGAGAAAGCCGTAGAACGCATACATTGAGAAGTCGGGCGATATGGTCACCACCGTATCCCCCTTGGAGAGGAACGCGCCGAGTATGACGGATATGAGCTCATCGCTGCCGTTGCCTGCGGTGATATTGTCCGCGGGGATGCCGAAGTAGTCGGATGCGGCTTCGAGCAGGGCGGTATACCTTGGCTCGGGGTAGCGGTTGAGACAGGTGTCCGTGATGACACGGGCGATGTCATCCTTGAAGACCTCGCCCATATCATAGGGTGATTCGTTTGAGTCGAGCCTTATCCTGCATCCGCTGTCGGGCGGTATATACAGGTCAAGGGAGCGCAGCTTCTTTGTCATTATCATTCGTTCTCAAACCTCACAGCGATGGCATTTGCATGAGCGGTGAGCCCCTCACGCCTTGCAAGGGTGATTATATCGTCCTTTGCCTCACGCAGCGCATCCTCGGTATAGTATATGAACTGGGAACGCTTGGTGAATGCATTGACGGAAAGGGGCGAGAAGAATTTTGCCGTGCCGCCTGTGGGGAGAACGTGGTTGGGGCCTGCGTAGTAGTCGCCGAGAGGCTCGGAGGAGTACGCGCCGAGGAATACGGAGCCCGCATTGTCGATAAGGCCGATATACTTGAGGGGATCCTCCACTGCAAGCTCGAGGTGCTCGGGTGCGAGTATATTCGCGAGCTTTATTGCCTGTGCGAGGTCGTCTGCGACGATCATCGCGCCGTGATTATCTATGGATGCACGCATGATGTCGCGGCGCTCGAGGAGAGCCATCTGGCGCTCTATCTCCTGTGAGGTCTTCTCTGCGATATCTGCGGAGGTGGTGATGAGTATCGCGCTTGCGAGCTTGTCATGCTCTGCCTGGCTGAGCAGGTCTGCCGCAAGGAACTTGGGGTCTGCCTTTTCGTCGGCGATGACGAGTATCTCGGAGGGGCCTGCGATCATATCTATATCCACCTGGCCGTAGAGCAGCTTCTTTGCGGTGGCAACGAAGATATTGCCGGGGCCTACTATCTTGTCGCAGGCGGGTATGGTCTCGGTGCCGTATGCCATTGCAGCCACAGCCTGTGCGCCGCCTACCGTGAATACCCTGTCTACGCCTGCGATAGCTGCTGCGCAGAGTATCTCCTTGGAGGGCTTGCCGTCCTTGCCCGGAGGTGTGAGCATGATGAGCTCCCTTACGCCTGCTATCTTTGCGGGAACGGCATTCATGAGCACGGTGGAGAACAGGGGAGCGGAGCCGTTGGGCACATACAGACCCACACGGTCAAGACCTCTCACGCGCTGTCCCACTATGCAGCCGTCTGCACGGGTGTCGATGAAGCTCTGCTCCTTCTGACGGTTGTGGAAGTCGCTGATGTTCTCCATTGCATTGAGCATGGCGGTGACAAGCTCGGGGGATGTTTCGTTGAGCTCGGTGAGTGCGTCGTTTATCTCGTCGCGGGACACCTCGAAGCTGTCGGGCACCTTGCCGTCGAATTTGAGGGTGAACTCCCTTACGGCCTCGTCGCCGCGGGAGCGGACATTTTCTATTACGAAGCTCACTATCTCGGTTATTTCCTTGTTCACGTCGGCAGAGCGGGCATCGAGCTCGCGGATGAAGTCGTATTCAGCCTTGCCGTCCGCCTTGATTATCCTTATCATTACAGATTCCTTTCTATCTCTCCTATGAGAGCCTCTATCTCCTTCTGCCTCAGCTTCATGCTGACCATATTGGCGATGAGCCTTGCAGAGATCGGACAAACGTATTCAAATACCTCGAGACCGTTCTCCTTGAGGGTAGTACCTGTCTCGACTATATCCACTATGGCGTGGGAAAGTCCGAGCAGGGGAGCCAGCTCCACGCTGCCCTCTATCTTGACTATATCCACGTCCATATTCTTCTTCTCAAAGAATGTGCGTGCGACTACCGGATACTTCGTGGCGATGGTGCGCACATGAGTGCCGCCGTAGAAATCATCGCCCTTCTTGCCTGCAAGTGCGAAGCGGCATTTGCCGAAGCCCAGATCCACCAGCTCGAAGAACTTGCCGTTCATCTCCATGATGGTATCCTTGCCCACTACGCCCAGGTCACAAACGCCGTTCTCCACATATGTGATGACGTCCGCAGCCTTTGCGAGCACTACCTCGATATCGTCGCCCACGGGGAGTATGAGCCTTCTGCCCTTGTCATGTACAGCGGAGCAGTCATATCCCATCTTCTCAAAAAGGGCAACAGTATCCTTTTCAAGTCTGCCCTTGGTCAGGGCTATCCTTAACTTCTCCACCTCAGAACACCTCCTCCGTCACGGTATCGCCCACTGTAACGAGCTTGGATATACGCTTCTCGCGGGCATAGGCGGCTGTGTCCTCTTTGGTGTCGAACACCGAGAACTCCGCGCGTATCCCCTGTGATGCCAGTGACCGTATATATTCTATCGCCTTCATCTCTGCGCCCTCCTCGCCGAACACTATCACGTCTGCGGCGGGTACGGGTGCGTCTACTGCGGATGCGACTGCATCCACATTGACCGCAAAGCCTGTGGCGGGAGCATCAAATCCGAATTCTGCGAGCAGGCCGTCATAGCGTCCGCCCGAGAGCACCGCTTCGCCCGAGCCTGTGATATAGCCCTTGACCACGATGCCTGTATAATAGTTCATATGATTTACAAGTCCGAGATCCACCGTTACTGCGGCATCGGTCTCACGCAGCTTGAGATACACGCTCTCGAGCTGATGCAGTGCCTCCTGGGCTGCCTCTATGCCGCGGGTGAGCTCGTATGCACGCTCGAACACCTCTGCGCCGCCGAAGAGACGGGGGAGCTGACGGAGCGCGGAGACTGCGGGGCTGTTTGTGTACTCGCTGAGCAGGTCGCAAAGCTCCGGGTAATTCTTGTATTCCACGAGGGAGCGTATCTTCTCGGAGGTGTCCTCATCGCAGCCCGCACCTGCGAGCAGCGCCTTGAAGAAGCCGATATGACCTATCTCTATGCGGTATCCGCCGGGCACCCATGATATTGCATCGAGGGCGGCGCTGAGCATCTCAAGGTCTGCACGCTCCGAGGATGAGCCTATCAGCTCTATGCCTGCCTGACGCACTTCGTCGCGTCTGCCTCTCATGCCGGGGCGGGAGCGGAACACGTTCTGCGCATAGCAAAGGCGGAGGGGGAGCACCTCGCCCCTGAGCCTTGTGGCGGTCATGCGGGCGATGGGAAGGGTGGTATCCGGGCGCACTGCCATGAGCCTGCCCTTGGGATCTACCAGCTTATACATGGTCTCCTGCGAGAAATAGCGGGATTTGAGCATGAACACGTCGTAGAATTCGAGACCCGGGGTTATGACGCGGGAATAGCCCCTCGAACGGAACATTTCCAGCAGACGGCTCTCTACCGTATCTACTGCTGAGGATTCGCCGAAGAGGAGATCTCTTGTCCCCTCGGGCGTGATAAGATCGTATCGTTTCATAATAATTCCTTTATTGTAGTAAAGTGTTATCATAGTATCATAATACTATGATACTATGATAACATAAAAAGCTGTATTTTACAAGTGACAGAACACACGAAAATGGAGTTGATATATTACAAGTCATAATGCATTTTGATGTTTAGGCGGGCAAGCCCGCTGCTACCCGATACGCATTTGACCGTGCCTGATGTACTATCCTCGGAACATTGGTCAGGGTTTAGGGGCTGTTTAGGGTATAGGGAAGGAGTGAAGCTTCGCTTCACATTTCTAATGGGGGCTAATCCTATTTCCTCCTCGAATTATAGACAATCTCCGCCCGTAAAACCACATATATTCAAGCTTTTACGGGCGTTTCGGGTCTTATCTTCGGTCGGAAGATAGTATACCCCCAAACCCCCATCAGGGTCTTATTTGTCGGTGGTCAACACTTAGTTAAATGCGGAAATGACAGGTTGAGTTTTTGCTAATTACTCATTACTTTATGCATTGTTT
>JAFPPJ010000233.1 GCA_017410745.1 Oscillospiraceae bacterium | reverse complement strand
TATTCTCCAACCTGTCTCCCACAATGACCTCCTATGAATGCACTTCGCCGGTCGATATCGCCATAGGCACGGATGCGGGCTACTATCATCCGGATATACCCTGCATACCGTTCCAGGATGAGGAACAGCCCTTCGGATATGACGGCGTGATACGGCTTTATGAGCTGCTCGGGGAGGTGCGGATATGAAAAAGCTCCTGACATATCTCTCGCCGTTTGCCCCCGATATATCCGGTGCCTGTGCGGTACTGTTCGAGATGGGAGGCATCACGGTGATATGTGATGCGGGCGGCTGTACCGGAAATGTATGCGGATTTGACGAGCCGCGCTGGGGAAAGAAGCCTTCCGCACTTTTCAGCGCAGGTCTTCGTGATATGGATGCGATACTCGGCCGTGACGACAGGCTCGCAGAAAAGCTTGCAAAGGCAGTACAGCAGATAGGCACGCCATTCACCGCTATTGTAGGCACTCCTGTGCCTGCGGTCATAGCAACGGACTTTCGCGCACTCGAACGCATATGCGAAAAGAAGACAGGCGTTAAATGCATAAGCGTAGATACCTATGGCGCAAAGCTTTACGACAAGGGAGCCGAGGCGGCATATCTCAAGCTGTTCCGCAGCTTCACGGAGAGATATGATACAGTAAAGGGCAGAGTCGGCGTGATAGGCGCTACTCCGCTTGATACCGGCATGACCGATGCTTCCTTCATCAAAGCCGCATCAGGCTCTGATGATACTATGGTATTCGGGATGGACAGCGGCATCGATGATATCATACACGCATCATCCTGTGAAAAGCTGCTCGTGATATCTCACTGCGGCATAAAGGCGGCACAGTATCTTCGCGATACATACAGCATACCCTATGAGACTGCATGTCTGTCGCCCCTGCCCGATGTATCGGATACAGGACATACACTGATAATACACGAACAATTCACCGCGAATGCACTCAGACGCAAAACAGGCGGCGACTGCGCTTCGTTCTTCGATATGCTGCCCGAATATATGCAGGATAATGACACACATATAGACGATGAGGACGCACTTCGCGAACTCATACTCACAGGAGGATATGATACAGTGATAGCAGATATCTCGCTGAAACGCGCGGTAAGAGAATACAGCGGCAGATGGGTGGACTTCCCTCATTTTGCCGTATCGGGACGGCTATGAAGACAGTCAATATCCATGTGTACGGCATAGTACAGGGAGTAGGCTTCCGCCCGTTCACTGCAAATGCCGCAAGAAGACACGATATATGCGGCACTGCCTCTAACAAGGGTTCATATGTGGAGATAATCGCATACGGAAGCGAGAATGATCTTGCCGCATTCACCGATACGCTCAGATACTCTCCTCCCGAACGTGCTGTTGTACTTTCGGTCGATGTAAAGGAATTGCCGTTACGGGCATATGACGATTTCAGGATAATAGAAAGCGAACGCGAATACGGTGATATTTTCGTATCACCCGATATAGCGATATGCGAGAAATGCAGCAAGGAGCTCCTTGATCCGCATGACAGGCGTTATCTGCATCCGTTCATCAACTGTACGCAGTGCGGCCCGAGACTTACCATACTTGACAATATGCCCTATGACCGCGAACGCACGAGCATGAAGGGCTTCCCCATGTGCAGCATATGCGCACGGGAATATACAGATCATATGTCAAGGCGATACGATGCACAGCCCGTTTGCTGCAACGACTGCGGCCCGCAGGTCTATATCATAGGCACGGAGCTTCGAGGACTTGATGCTGTTTCCTATGTGCGAAAGGCCATAGCAGAAGGCAAGATCGCCGCCATAAAGGGCATAGGCGGATTTCATCTGTGCTGTGATGCAAGGAACGATGAAGCAGTGCTTCGTCTGAGGAAGCTCAAATCACGCCCAATGAAGCCGTTTGCCGTAATGATGCGCGATATGGATACCGTGCGCCGCGAGTGCAAGGTAACGCCCGAGGAAGAAGCGCTTCTTACAGGATGGCAGAAACCGATAGTACTTCTTGAGCGGCTGGGGCTGTCCGAACATATCGCGCCCGACAATCCCACTATCGGCGTGATGCTGCCCTATTCACCGATACACATGCTGCTCTTTGACCTGCCGGATACATACAGCATATCCGATGCGCTCGTCATGACAAGCGCAAATGTAAAGGGCGCTCCGATATGCCGCACCGATGAGGACGCATTAAGGGAGATATCATCCTTCTGTGATGTGATAATGTCCCACAACAGGGATATACTCATCCGAGCGGATGACAGCGTGACACAGGTGCTTGACGGCAAGCCCTATATGATAAGACGGTCAAGAGGATATGCTCCTCTGCCAATAATGACAGATAAAACAGACAGGATCGTTCTCGGCATAGGCGGAGAACTCAAAAATACATTCTGCATAGGCAAATACGGTCTTCTCTATCCCTCACCATATGTCGGCGACATGGAGGATATACGCACGGCAGATGCACTTTTGTCCGCGTCCGAAAGGATGTGCAGACTTCTCGAGGCACAGCCGGACACTTTGATATGCGACAAGCATCCCGGTTATAATACCACTGCCATTGCAGAGGATATGGCACATAAGCTCGGCGTGCCGCTAATCAAGGTACAGCATCACTATGCGCATGTGCTTTCATGCATGGCTGAGAACCGCCGATATGACCCGGTGATAGGTGTAAGCTTTGACGGCACGGGTTACGGCGATGACGGCACCATATGGGGCGGAGAGGTATTCGTATGCGATATACGTGAATACCGCCGCGTATCGCACATCGCACAGTTCCGGCAGGTAGGCGGCGACCTCGCCTCCAGAGAGGGATGGCGTATCGCAGCGAGCCTTCTTTCGGATATGCCAGACGGAAAGGGGCTTTGTACAAAGCTCGGACTGTGTGATGAAAAAGCCTTTACACTTATAGAAATGATGAAAAGCCGGGGTATAAACACAGCAGTGTCTACAAGCTGCGGACGGCTGTTCGATGCGGTATCCGCCATACTCGGCATACGCCGCGCCTCTACCTTTGAGGGTGAGGCATCCACCGCTCTGATGTTTGCCGCAGAAAAAGGCAGTGCTTCCGATGTATACCCGGGCAGGCTGTCGGATACATCCGCACTTGTGCGTGAGATCGCGCTGCGTGCATCGGACGGCGATAATATATACGACCTGGCGATGATGTTCCATGCATCGCTTGCGGATATGATAACAGAGGAATGTATAGCCGCAAGGGACAGCTTTGGCATAAATACTGCCGCACTCACTGGCGGCGTATTTCAGAACAGGCTGCTTGTGCGGCTGACCCGTGACAAGCTCGAAAAGTCGGGATTCGATGTACTTCTCCACAGTCAGATACCTCCTAATGACGGCGGCATCTGCGTAGGACAGGCATTATACGGACTATTTACATAAGGAGGAAAAAGATATGTGTGTAGGACTTGCTGCAAAAGTAGTAAGCGTTAAGGACGGCACCGCTCTTATAGATGCTACCGGTGCTCGCAGGGAGGTAAGCTCTGCCCTGCTCGATGATCTATATCCCGGTGACTATGTGATGGTACACGCCGGTGTTGCCATTGCAAAGATAACGGATACGGACGAGAACGAGACCGACAAGCTGATGGAGGAGCTCAAATGAATGCGAATATAACAGCCGCCCGCGAGATACTCTCATCATACAGCGGAAGAAAGCTTCGCATCATGGAGGTCTGCGGCACGCATACCCATGAGATATTCCGTCTCGGGCTGCGTTCTCTGCTGAGCCCCGACATCGACCTTATATCAGGGCCCGGATGCCCTGTATGCGTCACCGCTGTCGGATATATTGATGAAGCGGTATATCTTGCTCTCGAAAAGGGATGCATCATATGCACCTTCGGCGACCTGATAAGAGTACCGGGCACTGAAATGAGCCTTGCAGGAGCAAGGGCAAAGGACGGACAGATACAGATGGTGTACTCTCCTCTCGATGCGGTACAGCTTGCAAGGGAAAACCCCGACAAGCAAGTGGTTTTCCTTGCTGTGGGCTTTGAAACGACTACGCCTTCCGCCTGCATCGCAGTGGATACGGCAAAGGCTGAGGGTATTTCCAACTTTTCACTTCTCACTGCCAATAAGACTATGCCCAATGCATACAAGGCTCTCATGCACAGCGCTGATGCATTCCTGTATCCCGGCCATGTAAACGCCATCACAGGCACTAAGGTATGCGAGGAAATGAAGGAACTCGGCGTATCGGGAGTAGTTGCGGGATTTACCGCAGCAGAGCTCATGACTGCACTTGCTGTGACGGTAAAGCTTCTACAGAAGGGTGAGCCGTTCTTCGTCAACTGCTATCCGAGAGTGGTACGAGCTGAAGGCAGTCCTCAGGCGCTTGCCCTTATGGACAAGGTCATGGAGCCCTGTGATGCACAGTGGCGCGGCCTTGGCATGATACCCATGTCTGGAATGAAGCTGCGTGACAGCTATGCAGACTTCGATGCAAGGATCAGGTTTTCCATCCCCGCCATGGAAGGGCGGGCAAATCCCCTTTGCCGATGCGGCGATGTGCTGCAGGGCAAATGCAGACCTTCCGATTGCAAGGTATTCGGAAGGGTCTGTACGCCGGAGCATCCAATAGGAGCCTGCATGGTATCCGATGAAGGTGCTTGTTCGGCATATTATCAGTATGCAGGTGATATGATATGAATTATGTAACTCTCGCACATGGTGCAGGCGGAAAGCAGACATCCGAGCTCATATCGGATGTATTCAAGAAGCATTTTGACAATACGGAGCTGACGGCAGACGATGCAGCAGTGCTCAGTGTCGGAGGCAGCCGCCTTGCATTCACCACAGACGGCTTCATCGTGTCCCCGTGGGAATTTCCGGGCGGCAATATCGGCAAGCTGTCCATATGCGGCACGGTCAACGACCTTGCCTGCATGGGCGCAAAGCCGCTGTATATGACCTGTGCCTTCATAATTGAGGAAGGCTTCCCTATGGATGCCCTTGACAAGATAGCTGCATCTATGCAGGCCACTGCCGAGGAAGCAGGCGTAAAGCTTGTAGCAGGCGATACGAAGGTCACCGGAAAGGGACAGGCAGACGGCGTATTTATCACGACCGCAGGCATAGGCCTTGTCATGGACAATGCCAATACCTCCGGCAGCTTCGCTCGCCCCGGCGATGCTGTGATAGTGACAGGCGATATAGGCAGACATGGATGCACGATACTTCTTGCCCGTGAGAATATGGGCATAGACGCGGATGTTACAAGTGACTGTGCTCCACTATGGCACACGGTGGAAAGCATCTATGAGGTCACGAGCGACATACATGTCATACGCGATGCCACAAGAGGCGGTGTGGGCACCGTTCTCTATGAAGTGGCAAACCAGAGCGGCGTGGGCATATGCCTTGACAAGAGCGCCATACCCATAAACGGCAGTGTAGACGGCGTGTGCGGCATGCTCGGACTTGAGCCGCTGTATCTTGCCTGCGAGGGAAGACTCACCATATTTGCGCCGCAGGAAAAGGCACAGGCGATAGTTGACCGTCTCAGAAAAGAGAAGTATTCAGAGAATGCGGCTGTAATAGGAACAGTCACCGCCGACCATCCCGGCAAGGTCATACTTGAAACACAGATCGGCACAAAGGCACTTCTCCCGCAGCCTGGCGGAGAACTGCTCCCGAGGATATGCTGATAGCTGTGATAATAAATGGCGTACAGTCCGAAAACTGTACGCCATTTGTTTATCTGAGAGGGAGCCATGTCTGATACGGGAAGCATCCGTTGCCGCCGTATATCATGAACTCTATGTAGAAATAGGCGGACGCTGCGATGAAAACAAGATATACTATCGCATGCATTATCTTTTTCTGCTTGAAATGTTCGTCGGTAAATGCACATGCTGCATGCACCGTTTCGGGCAGCAGCCCCAGTATGGCAGGCATGACGAAGAACAGGCCGAAGCGTGATACGATCGCGTGCTTGAGGCCCCAGAACTCAACAAGGATCAGGAAGAACATACTTGAAAAGTAGATGATGTTCTCATTCCTTGCCTCAAATGCCTTCTTCCTGAAAATGAACATCAGCACGAAGAGTATAAGATAGCCGATGAAGTAGAATGTATATATACCGTAGTTTATTTCCCTTCCCGTGAGCAGTGTTCTTATATTTGCCGTCATAATACCTGTCTTCTCGAAGGAATCAAGTACGAAATTGATGACGTTCCACGAATACACAAGCAGCAGAGCCGCGATCATGAAGTATATGGTGAGCACTATGGGCTGTATCCGTATCTGCAGCAGGAAGTACATCGGTATCATGATCAGTGCCGACCAGTGGAAGCAGGATGCGAACAGCACCATCGCAAGAAATCTCAGAAAGTCCTTCTTCTTGATGTACTCATAGGCGTAAAGCACCACAGTGGCCGCTGTATACTGTCTGAGGAAGTTCATCGAGTAGAACAGCATACCGTACATAAGGAATGCCGTGCAGCTTATCACAGGTGATGTGGAATTGCGGTATATCCATACCGCAGCCGCAGCCGAGAACAGCAGTGCAGACAGCGCGAAGTATATCCTGAAATCTCCGACGGAATTGGCCATGATATTCAGTGACACGGTGTAGCCCTTCTCAAGCCTGTCCTTCGGAAATTCACCAAGTTCAAGGTCTATGAGACGTTCAAATATGCCCTTGTATGCAGGGTAGTCGGTGCCGACATTGTATCTGAATGCAGCCACCGCAGTCGTAGCGGCTGTAAACAGTCCGCAGTAGACAGCCTTGCCGACCTTGCCGGTCTTCTTGCTGCACAGTATCAGACCGAGCAGGAATATGACAGGCGGCAGTAAGATATATACCATAATTTGCTCCCGATAGACGGTCATGCGACCGGAATGACAGCCTTACACGAAGTGCCGTGCAAAGCGAATACTTATTTATTATACCACTGTTTCGTGCGAATGTCAATCTTTAGGCCGAAAATCATTTCTGCGCATATCACGACTGTAAAAGCGGATATAGAATTTGTGCATATCCTACTAAATCTATTATCTATTTCATGCATATTCTACATACGCTCTCTTGACAAATACAATTTAATTGAGTAAAATTAAATTGGAGGTGTCACCTATGAATGATAACAGCCTGCTGCTCTCAAATCAGCTTTGTTTCCCCCTTTACGCATGCGCAAAAGAGGTAGTCAGACACTATCGTCCATTTCTTGAAAAGATAGGACTTACCTATACGCAGTACATAACGATGATGCTCATGTGGGAGCATCATGAGATACAGCTCAAGGAGCTCGGAAAGCTGCTCTACCTTGATTCGGGCACGCTCTCTCCCCTGCTCAAGAAGATGGAGGAGAAGGGCCTTGTGACAAGGGAGCGTTCTAAGGATGATGAACGCGACATGATAGTCACGATCACAGAAAAGGGTATGGCAATGAAGGCCGATGCGCTCTGCATACCGCATGATATGGGGAAATGCATGAATATATCGCCTGAGGATGCACAGACGCTTTACAGGATATTATATACCCTTCTGTATAACATAAACGGTCAGGTGTGAGTATGCTCGAACTTAAAAATATAGTAAAGAAGTACGGCAGCGGTGAGACCGCTGTGACTGCACTCGGCGGCGTTGATCTGTCGTTCCGGCAGAATGAATTTGTGTCAATACTCGGTCACTCGGGATGCGGCAAGACTACTCTGCTCAATATCATCGGAGGTCTTGACCACTACACATCCGGTGACCTTATCATAAACGGACGCTCCACAAAGGAATACAAGGACAGCGACTGGGATGCATATCGCAATCATTCCATAGGATTCATATTCCAGTCATATAACCTTATACCTCATCAGAACGTGCTTTCAAACGTGGAACTCGCACTTACCGTATCGGGAGTATCCAAGGCAGAGCGCAGGAGACGCGCTGTGGAAGCTCTTGAACGTGTAGGGCTCGGCGATCAGCTTTACAAGCGTCCGTCGCAGATGTCGGGCGGTCAGATGCAGCGTGTTGCGATAGCCCGCGCACTCGTCAACGACCCGGATATACTGCTTGCCGATGAGCCTACAGGCGCACTCGACACGGACAATTCCATACAGGTGATGCGCATACTCAAGGAGATAGCGCATGACAAGCTCGTTATAATGGTAACGCATAATCCGGAGCTTGCTGAGGAATACTCCACAAGGATAATCCGCATAAAGGATGGTCTCATCACCGATGACTCATCTCCTGTGTCCGCAGAGGATGAGGATATACACGAGACCGACAAGAAGCATGTATCCATGTCATTCTTCACGGCGGTATCGCTTTCGCTGAATAATCTCATGACAAAGAAGGGACGCACCTTCCTCACCGCATTTGCGGGGTCTATAGGAATAATAGGCATAGCACTGATACTCTCTCTGTCTACGGGCATAAATGACTATATCAACGGCATACAGGAAGAGACGCTTTCCTCCTATCCCCTGAGCATAATGCGCGAGACTACCGATACATCGGCGATACTCGGCAATCTTATGGCTTCGGACAAAAGAAATGAGCACGCTGAGCAGGCTGCGATGTTCTCGAACACCGTATCTCTTGAGATGTTCAACACCATGAATAGTACCGCCGTACAGCGCAACAATATGAAGGACTTCAAGAAGTTCCTCGATTCCGACCCGCGTGTACAGGATAACGTGACCGCGATAAAGTATTCCTACAACAGCGGGATGAAGCTGTTCACAAAGGATATCACAGGCAAGGTCGTGCTGTGTGACCTGTCTGATATTTATGCAAATGCATGGGGCGTGAACCTGGGCTCTATGTCGCAGCTCTCATCGAATATGTCCGCATTCAGCAATATGTCGCTTCTCAATGAGCTTATATCCGACGGCACCGAGGTAAGTCAGATAGAACGCGACAGATTTGAGCTTGTCTACGGCGAATGGCCACAGGAAAAGGATGAGATCGTTCTTATCCTTTCGCAGAGCAACGAGATACCCGACATAGTGCTTTATACCCTCGGCTACAAGGATACGAGCCTTGTGGGAGACCTGATGAAGGCTGTAATGAACGGTGAGACCATCAAGGATTACGGTCAGACGGAATGGTCATTCGATGAAGCTATGGAGCATTCCTTCAAGGTAATACTCCCCTGCGAACAGTATACCCTCAATGATGACGGCGTATACACCGACCTTACTCAGAC
>JAFPPJ010000232.1 GCA_017410745.1 Oscillospiraceae bacterium | reverse complement strand
GAGAGAAGCCGTTACCGACTTGGCACCCATCTGAACGACCGCATAGTCGCCCACAGCCGCAGTCTGCTGTGCGCTCGTGTCAATGGCGAGCACCATATCATCAGCTGTTGCAAAGCCCTCATACGATGCGGAAGGTGTCCTGCCGCTCATAAGTGTGCTAAGAAGCATGTGTTTTCCTCCTTACGTTCGTGTTATTCCCCGCACCGAGATGCGGGCTGAGTATATCCATGATTTATCATCGTGTACGATGGGCACGGGCAGAGTATCAATGCGTATGCGAGGCCGTGCAAAGCCTTCCACGGTGATGGATGCGTTCCTGAGTACGGAGCATATGTCCGCCAGCTTCGATACAAGAGCCTTCTGCTCCGTATCCTTGCCCGCTCCCGTGAGGTTGAACTGCACAGCAATATCCCTGCGGCCGTCGAAGTATACGTTGTAGGTCTCAACGCCCGAAAAAACTATAGCCGTTTTCCCGATACCATCGCACACGCCGATGTTGTCGATATTGCCTGCCTCCCGCACAGCCTCCGCGAGAGAAGTGTATATATCATCCGCCATAGTTCATCACCGCTTTTTCAAACACTTTCTTCCACATATCCCGCTTGGTCTCGGCAGCCCTCTTCGCCCATTCGGGGCAGGCGTTCGGGTTCTTGTCGTGACGTGTGCCCGGGAATGTGTATTGATGCTCTGCGTATGGTGTCACCCATCTGAGTATGCCCTTTTCGGGCTCTGAATGTATCAGGGATGAGTTGATGAGCGTCGATGTATCCTGCTTGCACAGATAGTTGCAGTCCTTGAGAGCCTGCTCGGATGCGGCAAATATGCCGAACTCCGTCGCCTTGTCAAAGACCTTCATGTCTGCGAGCTTTACATCTACCTTTATCTCCATATCCTCACCGCCTATGTGAGATCACATTCCATGTGGTCGTATGTGAAGCCGTACAGCTTCCTGACCGTCTGCACGGTGTATGTCACACCGTCAAAAGTTATGCGGTCACCCTCGTTGATATCCGCATCATTGGCAAAGAGCCTTGCACGGATCATCGGCATGTCTGCCGTGAGCCCCCATGTGCGCCCTGTCTGAGGTTCTATCCTCGTATGCGGTATTGATACGCTTGAGGATGTTACCCCGCCCCATTCGTCCGCCACGGTCTCGCGTATGCGTGTGACGGTATGCGGCAGCAGATATTCAGGTATCATTATATCAACTCCCTGCCGGGTGCGCTCATTGCCACGCCTCTGCACATAAGCCCCGCACTCTCAAGGTAGCCCTGCGAGAGAGCACACGCTGCCGTACTTGTCAGCGATCCCGCTCCCGTTCCGGACACACCGCTCATCGAGAATGACCCGATAGTAAACGATGCGCCCGAGGAAGCCGCAGACCATGAAGCCGTCCCGCCCGCATTGCCGATGTATTCAGCCTGCGCACATACGGCCTTCATGTAGTGCTCCGTCTGATAGGAGCCCAGAGGCTCACAGGATATGATGTTGTCTATCACATCCTGCGCCCGCTGCAGAATGGTGGCGATATCATCGAATGCCGCGCCGTGATATGTGTTGTAGTAATACTCGACAGTCACAGTCACAGCCATGCTATCACCCCTTATCAGGATGTATATGTGTGAGCGTAGATGCCCGATACCTTATTGTCGTATACCTCGGTGATACCGTAGGATCTGTAGCCGTACTTCCATGCATCGCCCGTCTGGTTGAGCTCGGGGGTGATGATCTTCGATACAACATGCTTGCT